>CALDIE010000206.1 GCA_937901625.1 uncultured Lachnospiraceae bacterium | reverse complement strand
CCTTTTCTGCAGAAAAGGGCTGCCGAATGAATCCTGCGGACTGCTTGCAGGTACAGTCGAGGGAAATGTGAAAACGGTGACGAAAGTATATCTTCTTCGAAATATAGATGAGAGCAATGAACATTTTTCTATGGATCCGAAAGAACAGTTTGCTGCATTAAAGGATGCAAGGGCAAATGGGGTGGGTTTGATCGGGAATTTTCATTCTCATCCGGAAAGCCCGTCAAGACCTTCTGAGGAGGATAAGAGACTGGCCAACGACAGCAAAGCCAGCTACCTGATCCTTTCTCTGGTGGAGGAGAATAATCCCGTGCTGAATTCATTCCATGTGGAAACGGTAAACGGAGAAAAGGTATCCGAAAAAGAGGAATTGATAATTATATAAGGAGGATCGGTAAGATGGCAGACTTGGATTTTCAGGTAGATGAGAAAGTGGATATTACGGATGTGGTATGTCCCGTTACTTTTGTAAAGACAAAGGTGGCTTTGGATGAGCTCGATGACGGACAGATTTTGCAGGTTCACATCAATGACGGGGAGCCGGTACAGAATGTTCCCAGAAGCGTTAAGGACGAAGGACATAAGATCTTAAAGTTAGAGGATAACGGAGACGGTACCTTTGAGCTGTACATCCAAAAAGTCGGAGACTGAGGTATGACGCATAAGCGTTTTTGTATTATGGATTTTCTTTTCTTCTTGTCTGTAAAAAGAATAAAAAGTACAATAATAAAAAGTACAATTATAAAAGATATATATGACGATATATATCAAGAAAAAAAGACCGTATGATCCTGATGAATTGATATGAAAAATAATGGGTCATGAAAGATCGCGGGAAGCAGTAGAGCGACACGGAGGAAGAACAGACAGAAATGACAAACTTTGAGAAAAAGCAAAAGATCATAGAAAGCCAGCGCGCTTTCTTTCGAAGCGGTGTAACGCTTTCGGTGGGGTATCGCATCACGGCGTTAAAAAAACTCTATCGAGCGATCGAACGATATGAGGACAGGATCCTTGAAGCGTTAAACCGCGATCTGGGAAAGAGTTCAATGGAGGGATATATGTGTGAGGTGGGGATCGCGAAGAGTGAGATCTCCCATATGTTGATCCACATCTGCCTCTATGCGGAAGAACGGAGAGTTCCTACGCCCATAGCAAACTTACCGGGAAAGACTTGGGTAAGACCGGTTCCTTACGGAAATGTCCTGATCATCAGCCCGTGGAATTATCCCTTTTTATTAAGTATCGAGCCGTTGGTGGACGCGATCGCGGCAGGCAATACCGTAGTATTAAAACCGAGTGCTTATTCCGCGGCCACCACGCAGGTGGTAAAGGATATGATCGAGGAGATCTTCCCGAAGGAGTACGTGGCGGTGATGACCGGAGGACGGTTTGAAAATCAGTTTCTGTTTTCGGAAAAGTGGGATTATATTTTCTTTACCGGCAGCCAGACTGTCGGAAAAGAAGTGCTTCGAAGGGCAGCGGAACACTTAACCCCGGTGACTCTCGAACTGGGCGGGAAGAGTCCCTGTATCGTAGATGAGACCGCGAACATAAAGGCTGCAGCGAAGAGGATTGTATTTGCAAAGTTCTTAAACTGCGGGCAGACCTGTGTGGCACCGGACTATGTCCTGTGCGCTAAGAGTGTGCGTAACGAGATCTTAACCTGCATGAAGAAGGAAGTGGTAAAGCAGTTTGGAGAAAATGCCTTCTTAAACCCTTCCTATGGAAAGATCATCAACCGCAAGCATTACCGCAGACTTCTCGGTCTGATCGACGAAAACAAGATCGTAACCGGCGGGAAACGTTTGGATGAGACCTTGCAGATCGAACCCACGATCCTTAAGAATGTCACGTGGGAAGATGCCGTGATGAGGGAGGAGATCTTTGGTCCTATCCTTCCGGTCCTAACCTATGATTCCCTGGAAGAAGTGATAGATACCGTGGAATCCTATAAGAGACCGTTAGCGTTGTATATGTTTTCAAGAAGCCGCAGTAACATCAAGATGATCACGGAGCAGTGTCGTTACGGTGGCGGATGCATCAATGACTGTATCATGCACCTTGTCGGAAGCAACGCTCCGTTTGGCGGCGTTGGCGAAAGCGGTATGGGCGCATATCACGGGAAATACGGTTTCGATACGTTCTCGCACTTTAAGACGATCGTGGACCGGAAGTGGTATCCGACACTGCCGATACGTTACCAGCCTTACAGCGAGATCGGTGAAAAGCTGGCTAGATTGTTTCTGTTGTAAATGTTGAAGTCGGAGTCTACTATTGGGTCGGGGAAACTAACCCGGATCGTCGGGATGTAAGGGATCCGGCAGAAAGGAGGGGGTGAATATGAGTGATTATTCGTTAAGTATAGCGGAGGCCGTTCGAGAGGTTTTGGAGGAATCCGGGACGCCATATTCTTTTGATAAAAAGGACGGGATCTTTGAACTTGAGTATTCCAAGAGCATATACAGGCTGACCTTTATGTTTAACGTGGGTGAAGATCGTTTTCTGGAACATGCGTGTTGGGCTGTCAAAGCAAAGCCGGAGAATACGGAGCAGATGAACAGGCTCGCAAGGTATGTCTGCGGTATTAACAACGACATATATATGGGAAGATTTTGCCTTGATTTTGAAACCGGTTTAATGTACTACAGCCATTACAAAATGTGCACTGATGATAGAAACCGGACGAAAGATGACGTTCGGGACGGAATTGTGTATGCGTTATAGGTGTTTAAGGAATATGCTTCGGATATCGCGGAAATCATCTATGGCGATGTGCCGTTAGAAGAGTTTTTTCAAGAGTGGCCATTAGAAGAACAGGTTGAGGTTCTTGGATATAATCCTTTAGAGGGGGCGGAGTATGAAGAAAAATCTCCCGATACGGAGGAAACGGTAACGATTTCACCGGAGATTATGGATTTACATGAGGAAGTTATGGACCTCTTGAAACGCTTGGCGGTGGATTACGCGGATCTGAAGCCTGACGGGAAATTGAGGGCGCTTTTGGAGTCGTTAGGCGCGGAAGACGGAGGGAAGAAGACCCCTGAATAATTTTATGATGTAAGGGTCAAAAGATCCAAATCTTGCGCTATAGAACATTTAAAACACGGAAATGAACAATATGTATCCAAAGACGTTTTTCAGACAAACATCTCATCGGAAGTGTTGGAACATTTTGCGAGGAACGGGCAGAAACCTTATGCGATCGTAATTGGCTGTTCCGATTCAAGAGTGATCCCGGAGAGAATCTTTCATGCGGCGATGGGGGATCTTTTTACGATCCGCGTGGCCGGGAATGTGATCGATGATCATCAATTGGGCAGCATCGAATATGCAGCCGGACATCTGGGAACGAAACTGATCCTCGTGCTGGGACATACGCAGTGTGGCGCGGTAACCGCCGCGATCGATCACGATCCGGGTGGATACATTAAATTCATCACCGACGAGATCAAGCGTGCTATCGGTGATGAAAAGGATGATTATAAGGCGGCAGAGAGCTGTTTTTCTTTACGCATACCTTGTAAAACTGTCCGGCCAGGCTTTGCAGAGCAAAGTCAAAGAATATTCTTTTGCGAGGGCGACGGCCTCTGCGGTGGGAACGGATTTACTCACTAATACGGGGATCCCGGAAGCGATCGCCTTTTCCACCATATCCACGGGGACGCGTCCGGTGGTATAGAGCATACATTCGCCCGCTTCATATCCGTTCAGCAGCATATATCCCACGGCTTTATCCAGGGCATTGTGTCTGCCGATATCCTCGAAAGAAAAAATACTGCCGTCTCCTGTGCGCAGGTAGGCACTGTGGGTTCCGTTGGTCGTTTTGTGAATTGCGGAATCCTTTTTAAAGTATCCGGCCAGAGTAAAGACAGCCGATACATCGGGTTCTGTGCCGGGGAGTTTTTTCAGGCTCTTATCGCTTGCCTGAAGGTATTGATGATTGGCGCTGCAGCACGTAGCCTCGGTTTCGGGTGCGGATACAAGCGTACTTTCAACTTCGGGTGTGGACGCAAGTGTGCTATCTGCCACAGAGGTTCCCTCAAGTTCATGTCGGCTGTTATGGACAACAGAACGTCTGCTTTCTTTTGATTGGAGACTAACCTCCGCAAGATTTCCTTTGGCACAGATAAAGAGTCTTTTCACATCTTCGACACTTTGTATCAAACTGCTTGTCTTAAGCCGCCCAATGACCAGCTCGGGCAACTGTCTTGGCGTACATACCAGTTTTGCGAAAAGCATAAGATCAACGGTAATCTCTATCGTGTGCTCATGGAGCACCGTCTCTTCTGTTTCATACTGACGCCCGTCGGCCGTCCATATCATCGGCTTTTCCGTTGTATACAGTTCACAGTCTTTAAACAGGTTATCCAATGTCATCATTTTTATACAGCAAATGCAGGCTCCCCGCTTTGCAGCTCCTTTGTGTTTTTGTATCTATAATGCTATACCATTCATCCATAGAGAAGCAAGTGAAATGTGATGGAGGTGGCAATCTGCCTATGGCTATAAAAGAAAGAGAAGCCATACTATCTATAGTCGTATTTAAAACCTCGGCAGGGTCTGGAGCCTGTCGAGGGCAATAAAAGGAAGAGAAGCCCACCCAATTATAGTCATCATTCCACGAGGAAGACGGTAACTTCATCCCAGTATCCCACGAAAAAACGTGACAGTAGGTACGTCCCAGTGTCACAAGCCAGCGGCATCGCAACAAGTGATGCAAAGGCAAACGATTACGAGCGAAGACGAGTTCGCAAGTCCGTCGGCACGGCGGAGCGCGCAAACGCTTCTATCGCGCGCGCAGCGTGTCCGAATAGGACGCAGCGAAGGAGAGCGGAGCGAAGTTGTTTGCCTGCATCCTTGTTGCGTAGGTGCCGCGCCTGGGTGGCGAAAAACGTGACAGTAGGTACGTCCCCGTGTCACATGCGAAAAATGTGAGGGGCGATGTTTTAATGGAGCGCCTAAAATGATATAATTATGGGATGATTGAAAGAGTGGATGGGAGGAAAGCGTCATGAATCAATATACAACCAAGCAGCTGCGAAGATTGTTTTTGCAGCAGTCCTATGAGGATGCCTGGAATGAATATGAGCGTCAGATCCACAGCAACCGCGCGATCTGTTGGGATTACGTGGTGCTTACGGCTTCAAACGAGGAGCAGGCTCTGATCTTTACGGAAGAGATCAACTACCGTCTGGACCTAAAGCGTCTGCCGTCGAGGACCACCTATCTTGTATTGCCGGATCCGGACGGGAAGCGTGTCGGGTCGGGCGGCGCTACCTTAAATGTATTAAAGGAGATTGCAAAGATCGAGACGCCGGGACCGAAGCTTTTTTCCGACCGCCGTATACTGGTGATCCATTCCGGCGGGGACAGCAAGCGTGTGCCTCAGTACAGCGCCTGCGGAAAGCTCTTTTCCCCGGTTCCGAGAAGTCTTCCGAACGGCGATTCCTCCACACTTTTTGATGAATTCATGATCGCGACGGCCCTGATTCCCGGACGCCTTAAAGAGGGAATGCTCGTGATGGCGGGGGATGTTCTTTTACTCTTTAACGCGTTGCAGATCGACGCACAGACACACGGAGCAGCGGCGATTTCGATCAAGGCGGATGCCGAGGTCGGAAAGGACCATGGCGTATATCTTGGAGATGAACAGGATAATGTTCGTCGTTTTCTTCATAAACAATCGGTGGACAGTCTTTGTGCCTGCGGTGCTGTCAATGAACAGGGTCGGGTTAACATCGATACCGGCTGCGTTTTGTTGGACTGTTGTATGCTGCGATCGCTGTATTCACTGATCTCTACCGCCGGAGCGGTAGATCCGGAGAAGTTCTCACGTTTTGTCAACGAACGGGCGAGGATCAGTTTTTACGGAGATTTCCAGTACCCGCTTGGAAGGGAAGCAACGCTGGAGGGATTTTTAAAGGAGGCACCGGAGGGAGAATTCTGTCCCGAACTGGAGGAGTGCCGAAAAGAAATCTGGGAAGTGCTGCACAAGTATGATTTAAAACTGATCAAACTTTCCCCTGCGGAATTTATCCACTTCGGAACCACGAAAGAGTTAAAAGAAATGGTGACGGAGGCAGTGGAGGATTATGCTTTCCTCGGTTGGTCCCGTTATGTTTCCACGAATGTTAACCGAGCGGATGAAACGACCGTCATCGGGCAGAGAGTAGCCCTTCATAACGTTTTCCTGGAGGAAGAGATCGGGATCGGGGATGACTGTTATCTGGAACACACCCGCGTGAAAAAAGGCGGAAGGATCGGAGAAGGAAGTATCGTATCCGGCTTAAACCTTCCGGAAAATACGGAGATTCCGGCACATACCGTTTTTCACGGACTGAAACTGCTGGATGGCTGCTTTGTCGTCCGTGTATACGGAGTGGAAGACAACCCGAAGGACAGCTTGGAAAAAGGCGGACAGTTTATGGGAATCGCTCTGGAGGAGTTAGTAGGGAAAGTGAAAAAGGCTTTCTCCATAAACAGAAAAGAGGCGATAGACTTTCTCTGGAAGGATCGCCCCCATGATGTGTGGAACGCGAAACTCTTTCCATCCTGCAATTCGGTGGAGGAAGCCATCGGCTACGGAAAGATGATGTGCAGACTGATCAGGGAGGAATCGCGGGAAGACGCGCTTTTTGCGGGGATCTTAAATCAGTGGCGGGAATCCGAACGCTACAGTCTATGCAGCAGTTTTAACCGGGCGGACGGCCGTGCTATCATCCCGTGGAAGGAAAATCTGGAAGATAGCGTGAGAGTCGATCATTTTATGGATCTGATGCTTGCGGAGGTACCGGTGGAAGAGGCGCTTACATCCTTCTCCGGAAAGATTCGTAAGTCGGAGATCAGGCTGCTGGAAGCGGAAGCGGCGGCTGCACCCTTCTCCAAAGCCATCCGCATCTGGTACGGTCTTGCAAGGGCAGCTGCAGCGGGACTCGGATCATTTCCAAACGACGCGGAAGAAACCTATATGCAGCGTTGTTTCCGCAGCATTCAAAAAGAAGTATCCGCTACGGAAGCGGTATCTAAAGAAAAAGAAGGATCTAAAACCCGTCATATCGAAAAAGATTCGGTGGAAGTACGTCTCCCCGTTCGTGTCAACTGGGGCGGCGGCTGGACGGATACGCCTCCTTATTGTATGGAACACGGCGGCATGGTATTAAATGCGGCCGTCACTTTAGAAGGCAGATTGCCTATTCTGGTACAGGTGCGTCGTCTGGCAGGCTATGTGGTGGAACTTGAGAGTCAGGATGTCGGCGTACACCACATCTTTTCCTCTATGCACGAGATCAATGACTGCGGAAACCCCTATGATCAGTTTGCTCTTCATAAGGCAGCGTTGATTGCCTGCGGGATCATCCGGCGGGGGGATACGAGAAACTTAGAGACCAGGTTAAGAGAACTGGGCGGCGGGATCTATCTTTCCACCCAGGTGATAGGCGTACCCAAGGGATCCGGTCTGGGAACCAGCAGTATCTTATCTGCGGCATGCGTTCGCGCTCTTAAGACATTCCTCGGTGAGGAAGCGTCGGATGATGCCATCTATGAAGTGGTATTAAATATGGAACAGCTGATGTCGACCGGCGGCGGCTGGCAGGATCAGGTAGGCGGCGTGGTACCGGGGATCAAGATGATCACTTCCAAGCCGGGTACGGAGCAAAAGCTTGATGTGGAGGTTTTGCGTATCCCGGATGAGGCGCTCAAAGAACTGGAAGATCGCTTTGCCCTGATCTATACGGGACAGCGCAGACTTGCAAGAAATCTTTTACGCGACGTCATCGGCAATTATATCGGAAACCGCAAGGATTCGATCGGCGCGCTTTCGGAAATGAAGGAGTTAACCGGCCGGATGTGCAAGGCGTTAAAGGCAGGCGATGTGGATCGCTTTGCCAAACTGCTAAACCTCCACTGGGAGCAGTCTGTTCGTCTGGACGACGGAACGACCAATACCTGTATCGACCAGATCCTGCTGGCGGTAGAGGATATGATCGACGCGAGGTTTATCTGCGGTGCCGGCGGCGGTGGATTCTTACAGGTCATTCTTAAAAAAGGCATTACGAGAGAACAGCTCTCCGCCCGTTTGGAAGAGGTCTTCCAGGACAGCGGCGTCGAGGTATGGAAGGCAGGTTTTTATACCGCTGAAACGACGTAAGGAGAAGTACTAAGAGTAGGGAATTACATACAAACATGAACGAAAAAGTATATCATACATTGGAATATGACAAGATCACAGCCGAATTGGCGGCATACGCAGGGAGTGATCCGGCAAAAGCCATGTGCGAGCGGCTGCGTCCTTCGGGAAACATAGAGTGGATCGAAAAAGCGCAGAGCGAGACAGCGGCCGCCTTTGACCGTATCCTGCAAAACGAGAGCATCTCCTTTGGAGCCAATGCGGATCTCAGGTCTTTAACGAAGACAGCTAAGATCGGAAGAACCTTGCAGTCGGGTGACCTTTTAGTCATTGCCCGCGTCCTGGAACTGGTAGCCGAGGTAAAGGAGTATGGCGAGGAGAAAGAAGGCGATGTGCTCGAGGGGTATTTTGCGTCCCTCGATCCCTTGGTTACGCTTACCAAAGAGATCCGTCGATGCATCATAGCGGAAGACGAGATCGCGGATGACGCCAGCAGCGCTTTAAAAGAGATCCGACGGTCCTACCAGGCGATCTCCGGACGGATCCACTCCCAGTTAAACCAGATGGTAAACGGGAGCTATAACAAATATCTGATGGACAATCTGATCACGATGCGTAACGGACGGTACTGTCTGCCGGTTAAGGCGGAGTATAAGAGTCAGGTGCCCGGCATGATTCACGATCAGTCGTCTTCGGGCTCCACACTTTTTATTGAGCCGGCAAGGATCGTGGAGATGAACAATCAGCTGCGGGAGCTGGAATTAAAGGAAGAAGAGGAGATCGAGCGCATCTTAGCCGGACTCAGCGGACGGGTGGCTGCGGTTGGCGATATCATCAACGAAGATCAGAAGACGATCACGCTCTTAGATTTTATTTTTGCGAAGGGCAAGTACGCCATGGCGCTAAACGCGACCAGACCGATCTATGAGCCGGATGGTGGCAGGATCCGCCTCCGGCAGGCAAGACATCCGCTCCTGGATCAAAAGCTTGCCGTTCCGATCGATGTAAGTCTCGGAGAAGAATATGATCTTTTGATCGTTACGGGACCGAATACCGGAGGTAAGACGGTTTCCTTAAAAACCGTTGGGGTGCTTACACTGATGGGACAGTCGGGACTGCATATACCTGCACTGGATCGTTCTGTTTTGTCGGTTTTTACGGAAGTGTTTGCGGATATCGGAGATGAGCAAAGTATCGAGCAGAGCCTCTCGACGTTCTCTTCGCATATGACGTCGATCGTACGGATTTTGAAAAAGGCGGATCCTTCCTGCCTTTGCCTCTTTGATGAACTGGGTGCCGGAACCGATCCTACGGAGGGAGCGGCACTTGCCATTTCCATTCTGGAGTACCTTCACGAAAGAGGCATACGGACGATGGCGACCACGCACTACAGCGAGTTAAAAATCTTTGCGCTGTCGGAAAAAGGAGTGGAAAATGCCTGCTGTGAGTTCGACGTGGAGTCTTTGCGACCGACGTACAGGCTTTTAACAGGTATCCCCGGAAAGTCCAATGCTTTTGCGATCTCAAAGAAACTGGGGCTTCCCGAGACGATCATCGAACGCGCGGGAGAACATATCAGCAGCGAGCAGGAAAGTTTTGAGGATGTGATCTCCGATCTGGAAAAGAAGCGGATCGCGCTGGAAAAAGACAGAGAAGCATATGAAAAGGATGCTCAAACGCTCGCGGAGCGTCTGGCGGAGGTGGAACGCAGGGAAAACGAGGTGCGTGCCAAGAAGGAAAAGCTCCTAACGGATGCCAGAGAGGAAGCCAGGGATATTTTAAAAGAAGCCAAGGACGTGGCAGATGAGACGATCCGGGCCTTCCATAAGCAGGGCGGACAGATGAAGATCCAGACCATGGAACAGAAGCGAAGCAATGTCCGTGAACAGATCAACCGTCAGGAGGAGGCACTTACAAAGCAGAAATTTGAAGACCTCCATCCGCTTGATCAGATGAGGATAAAGGCGCAGGGACTTTCGGAGCCGGAGGCCGTGCCGGGGACATACGTGCACATCATCTCCATGGATGTGGACGGAAAGATCGTCGGAAAGCCTGAAAGAAACGGTACGATCAGTGTGCAGAGCGGGATCCTTACGATGAAGGTGAGATTAAAGGATCTTTACCGGATCGATCCGCCTAAAGAAGAGGAAAAGCCGAAGAGCACAAGAAAAGTGCCGAAGCAGAAGAGCAAAGCGGCAACCATTTCTTCCGAGATCAACGTGATCGGTATGACGGTGGATGACGCTGTCGCCGCAGTTGATAAATATCTGGATGATGCGTACTTAAGCCATTTGACGAGCGTGCGCATCGTGCACGGAAAAGGAACCGGCGCTTTAAGAAACGGGATACATGCTTTTTTACGCTCCTGTTCCTATGTGTCGGGCTTTGAACTGGCACAGCATGGAGAAGGGGATGCCGGCGTTACGGTAGTGCGGTTTTAGGAAGAGACAGAAACTTTGTGTAAAGCAGGGAAAACAGAGAGTGAGGGAAGAGGAATGCCGAATAAACAGAAGATCCTGATCGTAGACGATGATGAGCATATCGCGGAACTGATCAGCCTCTATCTTGTAAAAGAATGTTTTGAAACAGAGATCGTAGGAGACGGTGAGACGGCAATCGAAGCGGTAAAGCGCTTTGAGCCTAACCTGATCCTTTTGGATCTGATGCTGCCCGGAATGGACGGCTATCAGGTATGCCGTGAGGTAAGGACTTTTTCACAGGTGCCGATCATCATGCTTTCCGCAAAGGGTGAGGTTTTTGATAAGGTACTGGGATTGGAGCTCGGCGCGGATGACTATATGGAAAAACCCTTTGATTCCAAGGAGCTTGTTGCCAGAGTAAAGGCAGTGCTTCGAAGATACCGTCAGAGCGCGGTGACTGTGCAGCAGGAGGAGGTGCCGGAGTCCGAGGAGAACGAGGCTGTAAGTTATCCCGGTCTGTCGATCAACCGTACCAATTATTCCGTTACCTACCTCGGGAAAAAGATCGATATGCCGCCTAAGGAGTTGGAGCTCTTATACTATCTGGCCTCATCACCAAACCGCGTATTTACAAGAGAGCAACTCTTAGACCAGATATGGGGTTATGAGTTTGTGGGTGACAGCCGTACGGTGGATGTCCATATAAAGAGGATCAGAGAAAAGATCAAGGATCATGAAAGCTGGCGGATCGCGACGATCTGGGGTGTAGGGTATAAGTTTGAGACTACGTAAAAAATGAAAAAGACGATCTATCTGAAATTATTAATCGCATATTTGATCTTCGGAGTCTTTGGTTTTGTGATCGTGTCTACCTTTATGCAGCAGCTTCAACGCACGCAGTTACAGAAAGAAAAGGCGGCGGAGCTATACAGGGCGGCAACGGTGATCGCCGAGCATGAAGCCGCGGAGCTCTATCGAAACGAGACGTCCCTAATGACACTCAAAGATTCGCTGGATCTGCAGAGTGAACTGTTGAATGCGACCATCTGGATCGTAAACCCTTCGGGACTGATCGTATTAAATTCCGAGGAACCCGTGGATATCGAAAATCCGGTGACGATAACGGGGTTTGACATCACGACCATGAGTGGAAGTTACTACAGTGTCGGCGATTTTTACCACATGTTTCCGTCCCCGGTATTGACGGTGGCAGCTACGATCACGTCCAATTATACCGTTCGCGGTTATGTGATCATGCATTATGATATGTCGAATATCGAGCAGGCCTTAAATGATATCTCGAATATTGACTATATCATGCTGCTCATTCTCTTCTTCCTGTCGATGATCATCCTGATCTTTTTTACGGAACTGGTTTATTTCCCCTTGCGGAGGATCATCACGGCCACGGAGCAGTATGCCGGCGGAAATCTCCACTATGATCTTCAGGTGGAGAGTGATGACGAGATCGGATACCTTTCCGCGTCACTGGCATACATGGCGCAGGAGCTGGCAAAGAGCGAGGATAATCAGAAGCTGATCGTTGCCAATGTATCACACGATTTCAGGTCTCCCCTGACATCCATTAAGGGATATCTGGAGGCGATGCAGGACGGGACGATCCCGGAGGAGATGTATCCGAAGTATATCGGGATCGTCATAAACGAGACGGACAGGCTGATCAAGCTGACCAATAACCTGTTGACGTTAAACAACCTGAATACACAGGGGATGCTCCTTGAGCGTTCCGCGTTTGACATCAATGATGTGATACGGCAGACGGCTGCTTCTTTTGAGGGGCAGTGCCGGGAAAAGAAGATCGCGATCGAGATCACCCTTACGGGGCAGGAAATGATCGTCTATGCGGACCTTCCCAGGATCCAGCAGGTACTCTATAACCTTTTGGATAATGCCATCAAATTCAGCAATAAGAATTCCGTCATCCACATAGAGACAACGGAAAAGAATCAGAAGATCTTTATTTCCGTCAAGGATCACGGGATCGGTATACCGAAAGAAAGTATAGGTCTGGTATTCGACCGTTTCTACAAGACGGATCTTTCCAGAGGAAAGGATAAGAAGGGAACGGGACTTGGCCTTTCCATCACGAGAGAGATCATCCGTGCCCACGGAGAGAACATTAACGTGATCTCCACGGAAGGCGTTGGTACTGAATTTATCTTCTCTCTTCCTATTTATCAGGAAGAGGATGAGGAGGAAGAGGAGATCTGAGAATACGAGGTAGTATGGTGAAAAAGGATAAAGACAGGAAAAAAGACAGGAAAGACGTCGAAAATATCGGGGCGGAAGCGGATTCCGAAAAAAAGGAAGAAGCAAGAGTGGAGGTGAAGGCCGGAGAGGCCAGTGACTACGAATTTATCAAAGAAAAGATAAAGGACCGTCCGATCAACCGGAAGAAACTGTTAAAACGTATGGTGGTAACGGTGGCATCGGCGATCATTTTCGGCTTTGTGGCGTGTATCACGTTCCTTCTTTTGGAGCCGACCTTCGGAAAACTCATCCACTCTGACGCCTCAACGGATCTGCAGATGGTATCGTTGGAGGAAAAGAGCGAGACGGTATCGGATTCGGATATCTACGCCAGCGTCCAGGATGAGGATGGCAGTAAGTTAACCGTTATGGTTGTGACCGACCCCAATGAGGAGGGGGAGGAAATGATCGTGGAAGAGACGCCGATCGAGAGCATGACATTAGAAGAAGAACAGGGAAGTGAAGCGAGTACGGAAAATTCCGGTCCGGATCCTTCCCGGAACGGAAACGGTGGAAACAGCGCGGCAAAGGACGATGATGAGCAAACGGTTGGAATATCAGGAAACCGCGAGGATGATCAACGGAGAGAAGAAGGGGGTGGCGGCACCTCTACAGGCGGCGGCTTGTCTGCGGATGGAACGATGACGGCACCCGGCTCGACGGGTTCTTCACAACATGGGCAGGATCAGGAATCACCTGAAGAGGAGACGGAAAATATTCAGATCACCCCACCGGCAGCGTCGCTTGAACTTGATGATTATCGTCTGCTTTACAGAAAGATGTACGCATTAACGACGGAGGTATCCAAAAGCCTTGTGACGGTAACCGGAGTGAGTTCCGATGTGGACTGGATGAATGAGACGGTCCTAAGTACCTACCAGACGACCGGGCTGATCTTAGCCGACAACGGTTACGAGCTGCTGGTTTTGGCGGATTCGGACAATCTGAAGAATGCGGACAGTATACGTATGACCTTCTGCGATTCGTATTCGGCAGACGCCTATTTAAAAAGGACGGATTCCAATACAGGTCTCGCGATTTACGCGGTTCGATTGACGACGATCCCTGCAGCGACACGACAGACATATACCTTTGCCACCCTGGGAAGCTCTTTAAATGCCAATATCATGGGTAACGCCGTGATCGCTATGGGCAGCCCTCTCGGAGGAAGTGCACCCTCTGTATGTTACGGCGCCGTGACATCAACAGCCAATATGGTCAATTTCATAGATGCGAGTTATCAGATGCTTACCACCGATATCTACGGAAGTCCGAACGCAAACGGTGTGCTCATCAATGTCCGCGGTCAGATCGTCGGAGTGATCTGTTCGAAGTATCACAGCGCGGGTATGGAAAACCTGATCTACGCCTATGGTGTCAGCAGCATCCGGAACATGGTGGAGAGGATGTCCAATAACATTGATTCCGTTTATCTGGGACTTACATTAAATGAGTTAACCGACAGTGTCAAAGATCAGTTGGGACTTCCGGACGGCGTCTACATCAGTCAGATCGAAGCGGAATCACCGGCATGGAACGCGGGACTGAGCAAGGGCGATCTGATCCAGATGATCAATACGGCACAGATCCATACGGTGAATGAATATATGTCGGCACTTCGGAATATTTCCCCGGGGGATACGGTGAATATAACTTATGCCCGTTTAAGCGGAGACGACTATAAGACGCTCAGAGTGGAACTGGAAGTTTCTTCCCTTGAAGAACATTGATGAGTTAAGAAATAAGGATAATGAGAATGGCGGCCGGGGAGTGTATATGAGAGATATTTGACCGGCGCGGAGGAGACTATGAGATATATTAAAGACCTGACAGAAGGAAACAGAATACAGGGAATCTATTATTGCAAGTCCAAAAATATTACGGAGACCAAAGCGGGAAAGGTATATGAGCATCTGTTCCTTCAGGACAAAACCGGAGTATTGGATGCCAAGGTTTGGGAACCGAACAGTCCGGCCATTCATGAGTATGAGGAAGGGGACTTTATTGAAGTTTCCGGAGATGTGATCATCTACGGAGGATTCCGTCAGGCGAGGATCAACCGGATCCGGAAGTGTGAAGAGGGCGAGTATGACATCATGGAATATATGCCTTCTTCTCCCTATGACATCGAGGAGATGTTTAAAAAGGTTCTGGATCTAATAGACTCCGTTAAGGATGTGTATTTAAAAGCACTATTGGATAGCTTTTTTAAGGATGAAGGATTTGCTGCAACTTTTAAAAAATCTTCGGCGGCTAAGTCGGTACACCATGCGTTTATGGGAGGACTTTTGCAGCATAGTCTGAGTGTGGCGCAAAACTGCGATTATTTCTGCACCCATTATCCGATTTTGAAGCGGGACCTCCTTGTGACGGCAGCGCTTCTGCACGACATCGGAAAGATCCGGGAGCTTTCGGATTTCCCGGAAAACGATTATACCGACGAAGGACAGCTCCTTGGACATATCGTTATCGGAAGCGAATGGATCGGGCAAAAGGCGGATGAGATCGAAGGATTTCCAAAGATCTTAAAAACACAATTACAGCATTGTATTCTGGCTCACCATGGGGAACTTGAGTACGGTTCACCAAAAAAACCTGCACTCGTGGAGGCGATGGTCTTAAATATGGCGGACAATATCGATGCTAAGATAGAAATCTTTTCGGAGAATCTGGAGGCGGAACCTCAGAAAGAATGGATCGGCTTTAACAAGATCCTGGACAGCAATATTCGCCATACGACCGTTTAGTGACAGGTCATTGGATAGATGAAAAAATCCATACAAAGTATCTGAGAAAAGAAAGAGAGACAGGTAGAAATTGAGCAGATCACCCTATGAAAAGAATCAGATCCTGACAGTAACGATCACAGATTTGGGATCGGAAGGGGAAGGCATCGGTAAAGTCGATGGTTTTCCTTTTTTTGTCAAAGGAGCAGTGCCGGGGGATGTGGCAGAGATAAAGGTAACAAAAACGGCGGCGCGTATGGCATACGCAAGAGTGGAATGTTTGCTGGGGAGTTCTCCAAACCGGATCGATCCTCTTTGCGAAGTGGCGGGACCCTGTGGCGGATGCAACCTTCAACACTATTCCTATGAGGGACAGCTGGCATTTAAACAGAACAAGGTTAAGAACAACCTTATGAGGATCGGGGGTATTGAAAAGGAATATCTTGAAAAGATCATGGAGCCGATCATAGGAATGAATGATCCGGGTGAAGAACCCTGGCACTACAGAAACAAAGCCCAGGTGCCTTTTGGAAAAAACCGGGAAGGAAAGACGATCTGCGGATTTTACGCCGGAAGGACGCATTCCATTATCCCGCAAACGACTTGCGCTTTGGGTGTTCCGGAAAACGAGGCGGTACTTGATGCCGTATTAAAGTACATGGAAGAGTGCGGTGCGGCACCTTATGATGAAGAAAGCGGGAAGGGGTTGATCCGCCATGTGCTGATCCGAAAGAGTCGCGCATATGGACAACTGATGGTATGTCTGGTTATCAACGGAAAAAAACTTCCCGGACAGGAACATCTCATAGAGCGTTTAAGAGGTGTTCCGGGAATGTACTCTGTATCGATTTCCGTGAATCGCGAAAAAACAAATGTGATCATGGGATCCTCCTATGAAACGATCTGGGGAGAGGCAACCATCGAGGACCGGATCTGTTTGTGTGAGGAAACAAAGGAAACAGCGCGGGACGGCACGGAAACAACGTTATGGAAAGAAACAGAAAACGGAGGAGTAATATACAGGATTTCGCCGCTCTCTTTTTATCAGGTAAATCCCGTGCAGACACAGAAACTGTATTCTACGGCACTTCGATACGCGGATTTAAAGGGGGAAGAAACAGTATGGGATCTGTATTGCGGGATAGGAACGATCTCTCTTTTTCTGGCGGGAAAGGCCGGAAAGGTATATGGCGTGGAGATCGTTCCGCAGGCCATTGAAGATGCGTGGGCAAATGCCAGGCGTAACGGAATAGAAAATGCGGAATTTTTCACGGGAGCCGCAGAGGTGGTTTTACCTGCCTTTTACGAAAAGCACCGGAATGATACATCCGTTCATCCGGATGTAATCGTAGTGGATCCGCCGAGAAAGGGATGTGACAAAGCGTGCCTGGATACCATGATCCTCATGCAGCCGGAACGAATCGTTTATGTCAGCTGCGACTCCGCTACTTTAGCCAGAGATGTGAAATATCTGGAGGTAAGGGGGTATCATCTTATAAAAGTCAGAGCATGTGATATGTTTCCGCAGACAACGCATGTGGAGACTGTCTGTTTGATGTCACGGGTCGAAGGAAAATAGGCGCGAAAGCTTAAGTATACTGCGGTTTTCGGGCAATC
>CALDIE010000205.1 GCA_937901625.1 uncultured Lachnospiraceae bacterium | reverse complement strand
CGAAGGATTACAGAAACGATGTTACCTTAAATAACCTGGTTATGAGCGTTGATCCCGCATGCCGTCCCGAGTTGGTGGCCATGTTGGGTGCATCCATCGCAACCTGCATTTCCGATATTCCTTTTGACGGTCCTGCGGCAATGACGCAGGTTGGTCTGGTAGACGGAGAGCTCATCATCAACCCCAGTCAGGAACAGTGGGCAGTCGGCGATCTTAAGCTGACGGTTGCTTCTACCGCTGAAAAGGTGATCATGATCGAGGCAGGAGCCAATGAAGTGCCCGAGTCCAAGATGCTGGAAGCTATCTATAAGGCACATGATGAGAACCGGCGTATCATCGCCTGGATCAATGAGATCGTTGCTGAGGTTGGTAAGCCTAAGCACACCTATACAAGCTGCGCTATCCCCGAGGAACTCTTCGCCGCAATGAAGGAAGTGATCTCCCCGGAGGAGATGGAAGGCGCCGTATTTACCGATGAGAAGCAGGTCAGAGAAGAGAATATCCGCGTGATCCGTGAGAAGCTCGAAGAGAAGTTTGCGGACAACGAGGAATACCTTGCACTCCTTGGAGAGGCACTGTATCAGTATGAAAAGAAGACCGTTCGTAAGATGATCCTCAAGGATCACAAGAGACCGGACGGAAGAGAGATCACCCAGATCCGTCCTTTGGCGGCTGAGGTGGATATCATCCCCAGAGTTCACGGTTCCGCTATGTTTACCCGTGGACAGACACAGATCTGTGATGTATGTACGCTGGCACCTCTTTCCGAGGCACAGAAGATCGACGGACTGGATGAGAATGTTAAGACCAAGAGATATATCCATCAGTATAATTTCCCTTCCTACTCCGTAGGTGAGACCAAGGTCAGCCGCGGTCCCGGACGTCGTGAGATCGGTCACGGCGCATTGGCGGAGAGAGCACTGATCCCGGTTCTTCCTTCCGAGGAGGAGTTCCCGTACGCGATCCGTGCCGTATCCGAGACCTTTGAGTCCAACGGATCCACATCCATGGCTTCGACCTGCGCATCCTGTATGTCTTTGATGGCTGCCGGCGTTCCCATCCGTAAGATGGTTGCAGGTATTTCCTGTGGTCTGGTAACCGGTGAGACCGATGATGATTTCGTTCTTTTGACCGATATTCAGGGTCTGGAAGATTTCTTCGGCGATATGGACTTTAAGGTAACCGGTACCAAGGACGGTATCACCGCTATCCAGATGGATATCAAGATCCACGGTC
Organism: uncultured Lachnospiraceae bacterium; assembly: GCA_937901625.1. Lineage (GTDB taxonomy): Bacteria > Bacillota > Clostridia > Lachnospirales > Lachnospiraceae > NK4A136. Next base: position 4,065 of record CALDIE010000205.1, on the reverse strand, counting down.
TGACCAGACCGATCGTAGAGGGCGCTATCGCAAGATGTCGAGACGCAAGACTCTTTATCATGGATACCTGTATGTCCAAGGCGATCGCGGAGCCGAGAAAGACTGTTGGAGCATATGCGCCTAAGATCATCCAGACGAAGATCGATCCCGAAAAGATCGGTGATGTGGTTGGTCAGCGTGGAAAGACCATCAATGAGATCATTGCCCGTACCGGCGTAAAGATCGATATCACGGATGACGGAGCAGTCAGCGTATGCGGTACCGATCAGGCAGCTATGGACGAGGCTATGAAGATGATCAAGGTCATCACCACCGAGTTCCAGGCAGGCGCGATCTTTACCGGTAAGGTAGTGCGTATCGAGAACTACGGATGCTTCGTTGAGTTTGCGCCCGGCAAGGACGGTATGGTTCACATCTCCAAGATCGCTAACCGCCGCCTTGAAAAAGTAGAGGAAGTGTTGAATCTCGGTGACGAGGTACGCGTGATCTGCCTTGGTAAGGACAAGATGGGACGTATGGACTTCTCCATCAAAGATTGCCCTGCGGAGTAAGTTCTGATCCGAAGTATAGATGTATGTAGGAAGTGTCCTCCCTGTAACAGGGAGGGCACTTTTTGGTTTATAAAGAGTAAGCAGTAATCAGTTATGTTTACCCTTAATCTGGTATGGTTTGTCCTTATTTTTGTGCATATCTAGTAGGTTCTTTCGCAGGGGGAAATATGATATAATGACCCTTGCTATGGATGAAACAAAGACAACAGAACAGAATGTAACAGAGAACCGATCGGGGAACGCATCCGGGGAAGAGAAAGGCAGAACCCCAAAACAGCGCAGAGAAAGAGTGCAGCGGCTTAAGAAAGAGATCATTGCCGGTGTGCTGTTTTTGTTGCTATTTTCCCTTGGTTTATCCATCTATTCGGCCGTTCGCTTAAATCATATCAACCGCGAGTTGTTAAGTACCAGAGCGTCTTTGGATGAGATCACGGGACTTTTAAAAGAACTGCAGGATTTTAGCGGCTACACGGCTGCTTCGGAGGAAAGTGTTAAAGAAGATGACACTCTTATCGGGTCTGCCGATCCTGTGATCGTGGATACGGATGAGCGGCTCTCGGGATATGCGCGCTTAGATGATGTTGAACAATACGATGAAGCGTTTAAGGTATATCTTACTTTTGATGACGGTCCTTCTTCGCATACGGGTGATATTTTGAATATTTTGGACAGTTACGGCGTTAAAGCAACCTTTTTTGTGAACGGACATGAGGGTTTTGAAGATGAGTACCGTCGTATCGTGGCAGAGGGACATACGCTGGGAATGCATTCCTATTCTCATAAGTATAGCGAGATTTATATGGATCTTGACTCTTTTGCGGATGACTTTTTTGAGATTCAAAGTTACCTGATGGATGTCACAGGTGTGGAGAGCCGTGTGTATCGTTTCCCGGGAGGCAGCGGAAATACGGTCAGCAGGGTTGATATTCACGACTGCATTAACTTCTTACAGGAGAAGGATATAGCGTATTTTGACTGGAATGTATCCAGCGGAGACGCGGTGTCGCCGGCCTTGAGTGTGACGGAGATCGTCACATCGGTTCTGTCTCAGGTAGAGAGCCAGCGGGCAAACGGTGTGCATACCATCGTGGTATTGATGCACGATGCGGCCGGTAAGGAAACGACAGTAGAGGCTCTTCCGATCATTATCGAACGGATTTCGGCAATGGATAATACGGTATTATTACCGATCACGGAAGAGACCACACAGATTTATCAGGTTGGTCTGTAATAGTTTAGTACGGAGATGAAACATGGGATTTTTTCAAGATTTAAAAAATGACCTTTCGGCAGCGGTGGATGAGCTGATCAATGATGAGGAGAAGATTGCTGATACAAAAGAAGTGGTTGATGTAAAGGAAGCAGCCGAAACAAGGGAAGAGGAAAAGGGAGAGGATCTGGAACGTGAGACGCAGGAGATCCTTGAAGATATTGAGCGCATGATCCAATCCATGGATCCGGGTGAAAAGACGGCTGCAGATGAAAGTGCGGCGGCAGATAAAAGCGCAGCGGCAGATGAAAGTGCGGCGGCAGATAGTTCCGAAGAGGAAGAAGACAGATCGGCCAAAACCGTGGAGACAGAAGACACCGCATCATTAGATAGTCCCGAAACAGCTGAAGTATCCAAAGTAGCGGGAAACATAGAGACCGGTGAAACAGGTACTTCCGGAGAAACAGGTACTTCCGAAGAAACAGAAACTTCCGAAAAAACAGAAACTTCCGAAGAAACTAAAGAAAATTCTCAAAATCCATGCGACACAGGCTGTGAAGACGCGGATGCCGCAGATGCGGATTTAAGCGGGGATAAAAACCCCGGGTTAGAGCAGGACAAAGATAAAAATATAGATAATAATACGGAACAAAATGAGGACAAAGAGCAGGGATCGGATGTAAAAAAAGCAAATGATGCTGCGGGTGATGATACAGCAGAGGATGGTAAGGAAGCAGAAATGGCAGATGAAGAAAAGAAAGTAAACGAAGCGAATGAAGCGAATGAAGCGGAAGAGATGAAGATCGATCGCGGAAGTCTTGCGGACGAGATCGACAACCGCGGACGGAAAAAACCGGGCAAGGAGAAAGGATATATCTGTCCGGGAATGACCGTGGAAGGAAATATACGTTCCGAAGGAGGCATCCAGGTGGACGGTCGGGTGATCGGACATATTGATATCGTCGGAGAACTCTATGTGACCGGCTATATCAAAGGAAACGCTAAGGCAAATGAGATCATCGCGGACGGTGCCAGGATTCAGGGCGATATCATGGCTACCGACAGTGTGAAGTTAGGCAACAAGTCAGTGGTTATGGGTAATATCTACGGGATGAATGCCGTGATCGAAGGCGCTGTCAAAGGTGACATCGATATCCACGGTCCGGTAACGATCGACGCAAGTGCCATCATAAAAGGAAATATCAAGTCAAGATCCGTTCAGATCAGTGACGGCGCCGTGATCGACGGTATGTGTATTCAGGCTTACGCTCCGGTTACTCCCTCCGAGTTCTTTAAGGAAGTTGAGAAGGAAATCGAGGAAGCAAACGCTAAAGAGGGAGATGTAAAAGAAGAAGAGGAGGAGTAGGATGTCGAGATATTTATTGAAATTAAGCGGAGAAGCCTTGTCTTCTCAGGGAAAATACGATGACGCGGTGATCTTAGGGATCGCTAAGCAGGTTAAGGAACTTGTTGGTAAAGGCGACCAGATCGGTATTGTGATCGGCGGCGGAAATTACTGGAGAGGCAGAAGCAATGCCAATGACGACGTGCGCAGGATCAAAGCCGACCAGATCGGTATGCTCGCGACCGTGATGAATTGTATCTATGTATCGGAGATGTTTCGTTCCATCGGATTACCTTCAAAGATCTTAACCCCCTTTGCCTGCTCCACCTTTACGGAACTGTTTTCGGCTGATCTTGCCATTTCCGGTATGGAAAACGGAGAAGTGATCTTCTTTGCCGGCGGCACGGGACATCCGTATTTTTCAACAGATACGGGAGTAGTGCTTCGAGCGATCGAAGTAGGTGCCGAGCAGATCTATATGGCAAAAGCCATCGATGGAGTATATGATTCCGATCCGAAGATTCATCCCGAGGCGAAAAAGTATGATTCGATCACTTTTGACGAGATCATTTCCGGCAACCTTCAGGTGATCGATCTTACGGCAGCCATTTTAGCCAGAGACAATCATATGAAGATGTCTGTTTTTGACCTTACGGAAGAAAACAGTATCTTAAAGGCGATGAGCGGCGACTTTAACGGGACCAGAATATACTAGGTCTATCATTTAACCCGTGATTGTGTTACAATATCCAAAGTGATCATGCGCGGATGAAATATCCAGTACAGAATAGATGAAGGAGATCGGTTATGGATGATAAAATCAAAGTCTACGATGAAAAGATGAAGAAAGCATATGATTTTTTGTTGTCGGATCTCGCGACGATCCGTGCAGGACGGGCAAATCCCCATGTTTTGGATAAGATTAAGGTTGACTATTACGGAGCACCGACACCATTGAG
>CALDIE010000204.1 GCA_937901625.1 uncultured Lachnospiraceae bacterium | reverse complement strand
TCTCAATTTTGCCGGCTGTCCTTATTTTTACGGTGGGCAGCGCATAGGCGATCACCGTAAAAATAAGGACAGCCGGCAAATGCCATCTTAATACTTTAAATACCTTATTGCTTTTAGCGATTTTTTTGATGGAAACGATCAAAAACAGTACAAAAGAAAGGATAGAGACCGAATAGATCACTCCGTTTAATATTGCGGTATCCACCCAGTTTGTGCGATTTTCAAGGACAGCAATAACCATACTTACAAGTATGGCTGCCCATCCGTATCGCATTACGATCAATTTGTTTTCATTTTGACGTGCATACCCGTAAATGGAGCCGCATACAACTGCACTCATCAATAATGTTCCCGTTGTAAGGATCAGATAAGTTAACATTTTTCTTTACTCTCTTAAACGCACAATTGCGGCACACCGAAATTCTCGATGTGCCGTAATCGTATATGCTTTATTCTATTGATTGTTTTGAAATATCAGATCCGATCATTCAAAACACATGCGTCAGACGGATTACTCCAGTCCTGCGAACTCCCATCCCTCATATGTATAGGAAATAGGACCGTTTGCGAAATGTGCTGCAAGAGATCCCCCCGGGCCTGTCTCGGAATCGGAATGGATCAGATAACCATTCTCTCCGGGGCTGTGGATGGTGATCGTTAAGTTGTATACACCGGGATCAAGCTTGATGTTTGCTCCGTAGTGAGGACCATCGGAAGCAGCCATGGTCATGAATGTTCCGTTTGTAACATCATTTCCGCTCTCATCTGTGATGGCAAAATCAACGGTCAGGTAAGGAATCCAGTCACCTACGCCCCAACCAAGGTCATTCTCCAGAGCGGAGATATCTGCCTCGATGTGGATATCAGCATCTTCTGCGCTATAGGATGTGGTCTCGTTCTCCATGGGAACTGCCTGAAACCATACTGCGGAAAGGTTGATGAAATCAAGCTCCTCATCGGAGAAGATCTCGTTCTCAACAAATCCTACATTACCTGCAGAAGCATCCTCTGTGGTTGTAGCTACTACTGCCTCGCTGGTCTGTGTTGTAGTCTCGGATTTTCCGCAAGCGGTAACACTGGCAACAAGCAAAGCGCCTAAGAGTAAACTAACATAACTCTTTTTCATCTTGTTATTCCTCCTATAAATATTAGATGTGTGTATATACAGAAAGCAATTTTGCTTACCATATCATTTTCATGGATGGGATCAGTTTTTACTCTTTTCTGCTTCCATCTCTGCTTTTAATTTATTGTTCCTCTTAATGAAGAACACAAAGGTTATGATTGTGATCACCAAAAGGATCAGCTGCGGAACGATGGTCTGGACGATCGGATAGATCCCAAGTACTTCCAGAACCGCATTGGACGGGATCCATGCCACCCATGCTGGAGAACTCATGGTGATGACATCACCCTCGATCAGTTCCTTGATACCGCCTCCGAGGAATGCGATCGACATCACAGCCATCAGGATACTGGTCACCATAAAGAACGGCTTTAACGGAAGTCGTACAGATAATAAGCGGATCGCAAGGTATACAAATACCAGGCAGACACATCCGAGCACAAATCCGAGCCAGACCATGTTCTTATTGTCGTCACCAAGTAACGGCTGATAGAAAAGGATCACTTCCGCGCCTTCTCTGTATACCGCAAGAAATGCCGTAAAGGCCAGAGCAAAACTACTGCCTTTTTTAGCGGCATCGCCAACCTTGCTCTTAATATAGGCATCCCATGCCTCCGATTCAGACTTCGATACCATCCAGTTACTTACATAAAACAGTACGGCGACCGCGATCAAAGCGGTAACTCCCTCGATCACTTCCTGTGATGCGCTGTTGGCGAGCTTTAAGAGATTTAAAAGCCATGCGGACACAAAACTTAACACAATACCGACGATCGATCCGATGTAAACCGGTCGCAACTGCTTTTTCCTCTCCTCTTCGCTCTTATCTCCGGTAGTCTTAACCAGATAGGCAATGATGGCACCTACTACCAGGATGGCTTCAAAACCTTCACGCAATATAATGGTAAAGCATGCAATAAACTTTGCGACAGCGACCGAACGTCCCGTAGAATCTCCGTTTCCGTCCTCGTCCACACCGTCTAAGCGATTCGCATCTGTGCGGATCATGGTTCGTAATACATCAACCGCCTTTACAAAGGCTTCTTCCGTTCCACCCTTTGTTTCCGCCTTACATGCGGAAAACTGTAATTCAACTTCCGACTTTCTGGCGCCGGAGATAAATCCCATGGTATTTCTCTCAAAACCGGTCGTCTCATAAAATCCGTAATAACCGTCATTTATGCAGTTATATGCGCCGGTCATATCCCCGGAAGCGTAAAGCTCCTTGGCAAGTCTGAAAACCTCACTCATCGCGTCGGCCACGTTGTTGTACGTCCAGTTCTCTGTAAGACCTGCGGCCGCAGAATATGCTTCCCAGGTGGCATAATACTGTTCTGCGTACAATTCTGTAGCGATCGACTCCCTCTCTTCAATGATGTCGATCTCTTCTTCCACTCCGTCGAGTTTGTTCGCGGAAAGTCTTAAATCCGCAATAAGCACATCCTTGGCAATAACAACATCATCGTAAGACATTCCGTTTTTAATAGACGTATTCAGTGTCGTAAAATCAGACTCGGTTGTTTTTTTTGCTGCCGAAGGGAGCTGCTTTTGCATCTCGATCTTAAACCCGGATGCTCCCCAGTAATTGTTCTTTGCATCCGCCACCTTGGAAAGCGCATCCTCTGTATCGCCGCTCTTGTAAGATGCAAGTGCTGCATCCAGCACTTCATCGATCGCATCCGTAATATCGTTGTAGGTATAGGATGTTAACTGATGAGCCGATACGTAAGACTGCCAGTCCGGATAGTATTCATCTGCCTGTACCGTTTGAAATAACTGCGTAAACAGTAGTACGGTCAAGAGCAGATATCCTGCCAATCGTATCGATCTTTTTCTTGATAACATTATTTTCATAGCTCCATCCATTACATCACCGGAGATAGTTATATATCACTCCGGATAGATTTGTTTGACTTAGGGTAGATACATTTCACTCCGGGTAGATATATCGAACAATGTAAACTTATATCACCAATGGCATTTTTTGTCAACCAATCAACCCTTCGGTTTTTCCTGTTTATCAATCCTTCGGTTTTTCCTGTTTTCCCTTCAAAAAAGATATAATAAGATCGATCAGAGCGATCAACAGAGAGATCAAACAAAAAACCACGACAAACGGTTTCATCACCGCGTGACAGAGCATCGTATCCATCATACACATCGGCATGCAATACGGAAGAAGGATTCCGGCTATGCCTAAAACACCTATGATGACATCTAATACACGTCTGATTACTATTGAGGATACGAACAGTACTATAATCCACGCAACAATCATTGCAACGGAAATCCATGTTTCATATATCTGCACATTGTGACAACGCATCCATGTACCATCTTCCTTAGGTCCACAGGCTTTCGCCACGGTCAGAATCCCAATAAAAAACAACAGTGAAACAACGGCGCCGCTTACAGGGCGGACAGGTAATTTCTTTTTCATCTAGCTTATCTCCGTTCTTTGTATGTATTATATATGTTAGTCATATCTAACTCGGAAATAATAGCACCCTTATCACATGTTGTCAATGGATAATAGAATTTTACCAAGAACACCGATCAGAATTCCGGTTCCGATACCGCATAAGATCAGTATACCGAGATAATAGAAAATTGCCGGACTGTTAAGTAATACAGCCGCAACCAGGCACTGGCCGATATTATGAAAAACAGCACCGATGATACTGACCGGTACAACAGATGCCTTTATGATCTTCTTACTTAAGATCATTGATATAAGACTGAAAAACAGCCCTGCCAGACTGTAAAGCAACGTCATTGTGTTCCCGAATAAAACAGCCGAAAGCAATACCCGTGTAAGCCCGATCAAAACAGCGTCCTTACTCCCGAAACGATATAATGCGTATACCGTTATGATATTGGCAAATCCAAGTTTAAAACCGGGTACGACAAACGACATGGGTATAAACGTCTCCAGATACGAAAAAAGCATCGCCGCTGCAATCAACATTCCTTTGACCACGACACTTTTAACGGCGCTGTCTTTTTTGCTTTCTTTTATTTCTTTTATATTCTGTTTTTTTAAACTGCGCTCATCTTTCATTGACTTCCATTTCCTGTTTCTATCTTAGGATCTGTTCATAATTCAAGTCCGCCCCCGGCGGACTTGGCGCCAGATTTGCGGTCGCTTTGCGACC
>CALDIE010000203.1 GCA_937901625.1 uncultured Lachnospiraceae bacterium | reverse complement strand
GCTACCGGAACTATGCAATCGGCATCACAATTTGTATATTCTGTCAAGTTCTACAACCTGAATGCCATCTGTAAGATTACAGATCAAAATTACGGATTGCTCTATATACAAAACGGAGATGAATATGTACCGGCTGTATATTCCAAGTTAGTGTTAGCGTTTAACGCCCTGCGTACAAAATCCGATTCCTTCTATTATAAAGATGGAGATGAATATTATCCGATAACGGTAAATACTTCGATGACACAGGTAGAGATGTTGATCGGAGAATACAAAATGGAAGAGTCTGCTACGCTGCATAGTGGTACAAGAGCAATCCTGACAACGGCAGATCCGAAGGCAGATGACGGATACCCCTATATCGGAAACGGTACGGCAAAGATCTTAAGAGGCTTTGATGGGACATCGATGATCTCGGTAAGCGGTGATCTGATGCTTGGAAATATTATTCTGGATGGTAATAAGGATACTTATACGGCAAGTGGAAACGGTGGTTTGCTAAGTGTAAATCCTGAAGCGAGTCTGACAATAGGTACGGGAGTAACATTGCAAAATTCCGCCGCGAGTCAAAATGGAGATGCCATCTATCTGACAGAAGGCAGTAACCTGTATATTTCCGGTAATCCGGTATTTAAGGATAACGGAAGTACAGATGGAACTCAGATCACCAATGGAGGTGTGTCGGTAAATCGTAAACAGGATATCTATATAGCCGGTTATGAGAACCGGACGGCGAGATCTATGGTGGTGACAGGTAATCTGACCGGTGATCCCGGATCTATCTGGGTATGGGCGGAAAAAACACCGGTTTATTTGCAGAGAAATCAGTTTGCGGAGATGTCAGGCGGAAGATATACGGGTCTGGATGTCTTTAGAAATGCCAGAGCTGATACGGATACCCGTAACCGCGCAAGCGGTGACATTAAGTATCTATACGGAGTATCCCGTAACGACGAATACGTATACTGGAGTGGAGGAGTGGATGTATCGATCACAAACACGATCACCGGAGATTTTGCTGACATGACCAGGAAGTTTACCTATACGGTAAGCGGACTGACATCAGGTGAGGTATATGATTACAGCAGATATGTGAGCACAGATGGAGTTAACTGGACAGCAGAAACAGGTACAGGCGCTATAGGAACGTTTACAGTGGACAATACCGGCAGTATTACTTTTGAACTTGACCATCACGAGAAAATCGTTGTAGTGCTTCCGGATGGTATCCCTCTTACGATCACAGAAGATAACGGTGAGTATAAGACGAGTTATGTGATGGATAACGGACAAAGCACGCAGGGAAATGTTGTTGGTCCTGTTACGTTGAGTGATAATACGCTCATTCAGTTTACGAATCTGTTAAATGCGGTAGCGCCTACCGGAGTCAGGTCAAAGGCACGCCCGCTTGTAGCGTTGCTGGCATTTAGCGCGGTTATGATGGTAGTTGTGCTGTTTAAGCGAAAGAAGGAAGACGTGGATTGAACGGCCTAAAGGCTCTTACAATGGGAAGCAATCTTCTGAATAGTCTGTCGGGGACGGGCGCCTGTTAGGTACCCGTCCCTTTTTTGCAACAGGAATATACCGTTGAAATGATATATAAGAATCCTTGTTATGGAAAGAAAAATCCCCTTCCACCCCTCTAAATATACCGCAAAAGATATGTAAAAATGCACAACAAAATCTTTGACCAAAGTAGTCAATTTGTGAAATATTATGTAAATTGCAAAATTGACATAAAAAAGTGAAATAATCCACGGCGAGATTTGGTGGGGATTGCAAAAACGAAAAACAACATCTAGTGGAAAGAGTGCCAAAATGCCCTGAAATATGGAATTTTGGCACTTTTGTCATTTGAATTCGAAATTTTTTGTCTATATAATTACACTTGTATCGAGCCGGAACATGGTTTTCATAAAAAACCTCCGGTTGAAATAATCAGGAAATATAAAATGTTTACAGAAACTTGAATGAGTTGATTTATGGTAAATAGAAAATTTGACGACAGGTCAAAGAAAGGAATCGAGAGATTATGATCGAGAATCGTTTAGAAGAGTTTATGATCTATCTGCAGAATGATAAGCAGATGTCCAGAAATACAGTAGTATCTTACAAGAGAGATTTGACCAAATTAGTTAAGTATCTCGCACAACAGAATATCACAGAAGTTAAGAACGTTACGGTGACTCATCTGCAGTCCTATGTTCTTTATATGGAGAAGAGCGGCTTTGCTGCCGCAACGATCTCCAGAAATATCGCTTCCATCAAGGCTTTCTTCCATTATCTTTTCAAGATGGGGCTTGTAAAGGAAGATTCCGCCGAGAGTCTGAAGGCACCGAAGATCGAGAAGAAGATGCCGGAAATCCTCACCACAGATGAAGTGAACCGCCTTCTGGATCAGCCTAAGGGCAATGCACCGAAGGATTTAAGAGACCGCGCTATGCTGGAACTCCTGTATGCAACAGGTATCCGTGTTTCCGAGCTGATCGCTCTGAAAATGTCGGATGTGAACTTCCAGGTAGGCTATATTGTATGCAGAGACGCGCACAAGGAGCGTATTGTGCCTTTTGGAACTCCGGCGAAGCGTGCTTTGACTGATTACGTCAAAAACGCGAGAGGCTTAATGCTGGCAGATCAGAACAGCGATGTCCTCTTTACAAACTGCTCCGGAAAGCCCATGAGCAGGCAGGGATTCTGGAAACTGGTGAAATATTACGCGAGAAAGGCAGGTATTACGGCGGATATTACGCCGCACACGCTACGGCATTCTTTTGCGGCTCATTTGGTGGAGAATGGAGCCGACCTGCGCAGCGTTCAGGAGATGTTAGGTCATTCCGATATCTCCACGACCCAGATCTACGCGAATATGACGCAGAATAAATTGCGCGAGGTATATGCGAAGAACTTCCCCAGAGGATGATCCCTTGAAAGAGAAGTGAATAAAAAAAGGTATCAAATCCGGAAAAGATACCTAATAAGATATAAAATAGGACTGTTTACATAATTGACCAAATGGTCAACATAAAAATATTATGTAAAAGCCCGAAATAATAACGCAATGCCCGATGATAAGAAGGCTTGCGTGATAGAAGGAGATTTAGAAGCACGGATCGCTTGCGCAGGTGATCTGTGCTTTTTGTGTATAGTGTCCGTCGTAGAAAAACAGTTGTATTTTTTGAAAGAACATAGTACAATATCCAATGGTTTGTGGGGGTTGCATGAAAAACGCAATCTATGGAAAGGAAAGAAGTACAATGAAACCGTATGCAGAAATGACAAAAGAGGAATTGCTGGAAGAGAAGGAGAAGCTCGACAAAGAGTATGATGCTTATCTTGCGATGAACCTTCATTTGGATATGAGTCGCGGAAAGCCCTGCAAGGAGCAGCTGGATCTCTCCATGGGCATGATGGATGTATTAAATTCCAAGGTGGATCTCCGCTGCGAGGACGGTACCGACTGCCGCAACTACGGATGCCTCGACGGTATTCCGGAGGCAAAGGTTCTGATGGGTGATATGATGGAAAATCATCCGGACAATATCATTATCTATGGCAACTCATCCTTAAACGTAATGTATGATACCGTGGCACGTGCCATGACGCACGGAATCATGGGAAACACTCCCTGGGGGAAACTGGATAAAGTTAAGTTCTTATGCCCTGTACCCGGTTATGATCGTCACTTTGCGATCACGGAGTATTTCGGGATCGAGATGATCCCCGTGCCGATGACAAAGGACGGACCGGATATGGATATGGTGGAGTCTCTCGTAAGCAGCGACGAGGCGATCAAGGGTATCTGGTGTGTGCCGAAGTATTCCAATCCGCAGGGATATTCCTATTCAGACGCAACGGTAAGGCGTTTTGCGAGACTTAAGCCTGCGGCAACCGACTTCCGTATTTTCTGGGATAATGCTTATGGCATTCACCATTTATATGACGACGATCAGGATTATCTGGTAGAGATCCTGGCTGAATGTAAGAGGGCTGGAAATCCGGATATGGTATATAAGTTTGCGTCCACATCCAAGATCACCTTCCCCGGAAGCGGTATCGCGGCGCTGGCTACATCCTTAAACAACCTCGAGGATATCAGGAAGCAGTTAAAGAACCAGACGATCGGCCACGATAAGGTAAATCAGTTGCGCCATGTGCGTTATTTTAAGGATATCCACGGAATGACCGAGCATATGCGCAAACATGCGGATATCATCCGTCCGAAGTTCGAGATGGTAGAGCAGGTGCTCGAAGAGGGACTTGGCGGACGGAATGTCGGAACCTGGACACTTCCCAAGGGTGGATATTTCATCAGCTTTGACTCTTTGGACGGCTGCGCAAAGGCGATCGTGTTAAAGGCTAAGAAGGCCGGCGTGATCATGACGGGCGCAGGCGCAACCTGGCCGTATGGAAAGGATCCGCATGATTCCAACATCCGTATTGCGCCGACATTGCCTCCTGTCAGCGAATTAAAGACAGCGGCAGAGCTCTTTGTACTGTGCGTAAAACTCGTGAGTGTTGAGAAGTTACTGGAAGCATAAGTCACCGGGCATATGGAATATGGATACATTTAATTTAGGAGGGATCCCGATGAGGGGTTCCTCTTTTTTTGGCGGGATGGTGACAGGATACTTTGCTGCTTACCCCACTCGCTTTGTATCGTAAAAAATACCGAAAGCGCTTACAAAAGATTGTGGTTTTTTCCGAGTTTCGAAAAAGTCCGATTTGCTGTACGATATAAACTGAGGATAAAGGTGGAAAAATCGAATTAAAATGTAAGAAGAAATGTAAGAAGTGTAAGAAAATGTAAGTAATTAGCCGTTTTTTGGAACCTCGTAAATCAGAAGAGTACAAAAGAAAGGTTTACGAGGTTTTGAAAAGGATTGAAATGAAAGCGTTTTCACAACATTTTATAACAGTAACAAAGGTAAACTAAAAATGTAAAAAAGGAGGTTATAAACAAAAATGAAGTACAAACAACGAAAAGCCATCCGAAATTGGATCGTCTATTTCATGACGATGGTGATGGTGGTATCGGAACTCTGTTTTGGCAATGCTTTTGCCTTAAGAGCTTCAGCGGATGGCTCGACGACCTATCTGCTGGATCCGAAGAGTTCGATCGGTACCATTGAGAAGAAGGAGGAAATCCCGGCCGGAACCTATGGAAGCGATGGATACTTTACGTTAACAGGGTCCGCAACACGGGGCAACAGCAGCACCTGTTCTTTTGAGTTAAAGAAAGATGAAGGGGCAGCGCTTAGTTTTACCGTAACGGGAACTGCGGATGTGACGGTTACGGCGACCAGTACCGGAGACAGCAACGAATCCTCCCTTACCTTAAAGGGCGAAGATGGTGCCATTCTTCCGGATGGAGCAGAGACGTCAGCTGTATCTGTAGTCGGAACAACAGCGACAAAAATTAGCTATACCGGGCTTGCGGGAGGCGATTACAGTGTGGTTTCCACTGCGGGCTTTACAGCCAGAGGCGTACGTATTTTGGAAATCTCCGTTGACCAGACATCTTCCGGTACAAGACCGGCCAGAAAAGCCTGGGATGAGGTGGAGGATCCGGTGATCACATCTGTAGCATTAAGCGGGAGCGACAGCGGAAAGATCGAAGTGAATGTAACAGCATTGGTTGATTACGATGGTGCCGATAAGGTGAGTGTGTCCATGTACGACGCAAGCGGCGATCAGGTAGGCAGTGACCAGGTATCGGCGGATAAGTCCGGTACTCACACATTTACATTTGCACCGTCCGTAAGCGGTACATACACCTTTAAGGCAGTTCTTTCCAGAACCGATGAGACCGATA
>CALDIE010000202.1 GCA_937901625.1 uncultured Lachnospiraceae bacterium | reverse complement strand
ATTGTTCCTTACGGTGTTAACGATCAGGGATTTATCGATTACGATGAACTCCGCCGTATCGCGGTAGAATGCAAGCCGAAGATGATCATCGCCGGTGCCAGTGCATACGCGAGAACAATCGACTTTAAGAAGTTCCGTGAAGTTGCCGATGAAGTAGGAGCTGTATTGATGGTGGATATGGCTCATATCGCGGGTCTGGTCGCAACCGGACTTCATCCCAGTCCCATTCCTTATGCGGACGTTGTTACGACCACAACACATAAGACTCTTCGCGGACCTCGCGGCGGTCTGATCCTTTCGAGCGCTGAGAACGCTAAGAAGTACAAGTTTAACAAGGCAGTATTCCCCGGTATCCAGGGTGGTCCGCTGATGCATGTGATCGCGGCTAAGGCTGTATGTTTCAAGGAAGCGCTTTCCGATGACTTTAAGGTTTATTGTCAGGGAATCGTTGACAATGCGCAGGCTCTTTCCAAGGGACTGATCAGCAGAGGTATGTCCATCGTATCCGGCGGTACCGACAATCACCTGATGCTTCTTGACCTGACTCCGTTTGGTTTGACAGGTAAGGAAGTGGAAGCGTGGATGGATGAGGCTCATCTGACCGCGAACAAGAACACGATCCCCAACGATCCTCAGAAGCCCAATGTAACAAGCGGAATCCGTCTTGGAACACCTTCCGTAACAAGCCGTGGCATGAATACGGAGGATATGGATAAGATCGCTGAGGCTATCGCGTTGATCGTAAAGGAAAAGGAAGCAGCAGTTCCCAGGGCAAGAGCGATCGTTGAAGAGCTGACAGCAAAGTATCCTTTGGTATAAGGCGTTGCTAAAGCAGGAAAAATGTCAGAAAACAATATCAGAAAATGATATCAAAAACATCCTGAGGAACAGCATAGTTACCATGACAGGCGGTATGAAGATACCGCCTGTTTTTGTGTAAGACGTAAGTTGCCGGGGCTTCATTTGACCGGAGTTAGTAAAGCAAAACAAAAATTAGATTGCATAACGCTTTTTTTTGTGTGAATATAATAATAGGTAGTATTGAGCTTTTTTACTACACCGACGAATGAGGAGAATGTTATGGGAAATATGACAGAGATCCGCTGGCACGGCCGCGGAGGACAGGGCGCTAAGACGGCAGCGTTATTGCTGGCGGATGTGGCGTTTAAAACAGGAAAGCATGTACAGGGATTCCCGGAGTACGGTCCGGAGAGAATGGGAGCGCCGATCACGGCGTATAACAGGATCAGCGATGAGGAGATCCGTGTGCACAGCAATATCTACGATCCCGATTTTGTGGTAGTGGTGGATGAAACACTTTTACATACCGTGGATGTGACAGCCGGCATCAAGCGCGGAGGCGCGATCCTGGTCAATACGGAGCTCTCCAGCGAAGAGGTTTCGCACTTCCTCGGTGCCTATCATGAGAGGATTTATACGATCAATGCCAGAGAGGTATGCATGAAGACATTGGGAAAGTATTTTCCGAATACGCCTATGCTGGCAGCCATCGTTAAGATCACGGGTATCATACCCAGAGAGCAGTTTTTGCAGGAGATGGAGGAGTCTCTGAGGCATAAATTTGAGAAAAAACCCGAAGTGCTCGGCGGTAATATGATGGCGTTAAAGATGGCAATGGAGGAGGTAAGATAATGGCACTGAAAGCAAAAAATATCAATGACGAAACAAAGTGGCAGGATCTTACGGAAGGTCTGCAGATCTATGAAAGCGCCACATCCAGGAGTTTTTATACAGGAGAATGGAGAACACAGACACCGGTTCTGGATTTTGAAAAGTGCAGACAGTGCCTGCTCTGCGTACCCTATTGTCCCGACAGCTGTATACCGGTTTATGAAGGCAAGCGCGAAGAATTTGATCTGAATCATTGCAAAGGTTGCGGAATCTGCGAGGCGGCATGCCCCTTTGACGCCATCTCGATGAAGCAGGGCAAGTAGGAGGTATATACGGATGGGTATCAAGAACAGAATGTCAGGTAATGAGGCGGTTGCGCATGCGATCAGCCAGATCGACCCGGATGTTATGCCGGCTTTCCCGATCACTCCTTCCACGGAGATCCCGCAGTTTGTATCCAATATGATCTCAGCGGGAAAGATACATACCGAATTTATCCCGGTAGAAAGTGAACACAGCGCAATGTCCGCGGCAATGGGTTCCGAGGCAGCGGGAGCCAGGACCATCACGGCCACATCCTCCTGCGGATTGGCACTCATGTGGGAAGTGCTTTACGTGGCTGCGTCCTCCAGACTGCCGATCGCCATGTGTGTGGTTAACAGAGGTCTTACAGGCCCTTTAAATATCAATGCGGAACATTCCGACAGTATGGGTGCCAGAGATTCCGGTTGGATCCAGATCTATGCGGAGAACAACCAGGAAGTCTATGATAATATGCTCCAGGCATACAGGATTGCGGAGCATAAGGATGTGCGTCTCCCGATCATGATCTGTCAGGACGGTTTCATCACAAGCCACGCCCTTTGCAATATCGAATTGATCGAGGACGACAAGGCGCGTGCTTTTGCGGGGACATACGAGCCGGAACATTACCTGTTAAAAGAGGGTGAGACTATGGCGATGGGACCGTACGCGACATCCCCCTACGGTATGGAGGCAAAGAGAGCGCAGGTTCAGGGTATGATGAACGCTAAGCAGGTGATCCTGGATGTGGCTAAGGAATATGAGAAGATCTCCGGCAGGAGCTACGGCTTTTTTGAATCCTATAAACTCGAAGACGCGGAGTACGCGGTAGTGATCATCGGATCCGCGGCAGGTACCGCAAAGGATGCCGTGGACGCTCTTCGCAGCCAGGGAAAGAAGGTTGGTATCTTAAAGGTAAGAGTATTCAGACCTTTCCCCGGAGAAGAAATGGCGGAAGCATTGAAGGGTGTCAAAGCGGTAGCGATCATGGATCGTGCCGAGAGTTACAGCGGAAACGGCGGACCCCTGGGGGCCGAGCTTATGGCAGCTATGTATCGCGCGGGCAATGAGGCTGTCGCGGTCAATATTGTATATGGTCTCTCCGGAAGAGATATCACCGTGGAGGATTTTGAGGGCGTTTACGGACGTCTGGAAAGAATTGCTGACGGCAGTGAGAAACCGGAGTTCTACAGCTATCTCGGACTTCGGGAATAAGGAGGGCACGATACGATGGAGAGTACATTTAATTTTAAAGAGATTCAGGGAAGAGAGGAGCGTTTGGCGCCCGGACATCGTATGTGTGCCGGATGTGGCGGCAGTATGGCCGTTCGAAACGTTTTAAAAGCATTGCATCCCGGAGATAAGGCGGTTGTCGGAAATGCGACGGGATGCCTGGAAGTATCCACTTATATGTATCCGTATACGGCTTATACGGACAGTTATATT
>CALDIE010000201.1 GCA_937901625.1 uncultured Lachnospiraceae bacterium | reverse complement strand
AGATAAGCTAGTGACCGGAGTTCAGACGTGTGCTCTTCCGATCTACCGAAACTGTTTGATGTCTGGATGGATTTTGCCTACGCCAACGAACAGGCTCTCTTATCCTCCAACTACAGCCGTGAAGTCATCCGTACCGGAAGGTCGCTTCCCGTAAGCCGTGCCGGCGAAGACCTCGCAGAATACTATATCACGGATCTTTTAGCCATTGCCTCCTCGGTTCCTTCCGCACAATCCAAGCCACTGATCGCGCAATTGATCCATGCTGTAGCTTACTACAATTGCTCAGCTGACAATGTCGGTCTGACAGGACTGTCCGTTACGCTCCCCTACGGTAACCGGCGTTTCTACAACAGCCTGAACAATGTCTTCGCAGCGGCCGGCGTAGATCAGTCCTACATTTCATGGCTTGGGAAATTCGTTTCGGCTAATTCCGATAACTACTATGATTATGATGACTTTGATCAAAACTGGAACGGTTGGGATGACTTTAACTACGACTTCTTTACCAACTGAGTACGATTAAAATACCGACCAATACAAGAAGGCAACTGCCGGTATCGGCAATTGCCCTCTGTTAATAAAACGCTACCTCAGGAATTGTTACGTATCTCTTTTAAAATATCACCTTAGTTGTTCGTCTTGGGCAGATACGGGATAATACATCCCGCCACCTGCGCCGCAGGCATAGTCTGCAAACGGATCTTTCCGGGTCCGGTGATCCGGGAATTGGTGATACCGTCACCTCCGAATACCATGTTCTTAATGCCCTTCTGAACCACGATATCCATCGAGCAGGTTCCGTCCATCGTAGCCAGATATCCCTGGTCTACAACCATTGCCTGACCGGCTGCCAGATCATATTCCACTACGCTTCCATCGATCTCCAAAAATACCAGACCGGGTCCGGTGATGCGCTGCATCAAAAATCCTTCACCGCCAAGGAATCCTGCACCGACATTCTTCTGTACATATGCGGAAAGCGTTACACCGTTTGTTGCAGCCAAAAAGGCCGATTTCTGACAGATGATCTCCTGTCCCGCAGCAAGCTCAACCGGAATAATGTTTCCGGGGAAGCTGGAAGTAAACGCGATCAGCCCGGGGCCGCCTTCGCAGGTAAAAATATTCTGGAAAATCCCCTCTCCCGTAACCATACGGCCGATCAGCTTTCCCAATCCACCACCGGTCGCACCGGCCGATGTCTCCATCTTCATGTTCGGAGTCATCCAGCTCATTCCGCCGCCTTCGCAAATGATCTTTTCCCCCGGATCCATGTGAACGATCACAACGGGCAGTGTTCCGCCTTGAATCTCATAATTCATACTATTCCCTCCATCATTATTTATTGATATCGAAAAACCTTCGATATCTCCCCGACTACCGTACCATTATACCGTACTTTCCACCTTCGGAAAATATGTAAGTTTTCCTATTTCTATATTTTGTTTTTGTGATATCACGACAATAGTGATTCGTGGTAACGCATGGAAAAGTTGCGGTAATTCATGGCAAATCAGGGCATAGCGATTCGAGACGGAAAACACGGCGATTCGAGATGGAAAATATTTGACAATCATCTGTCTTTACTGTAAAATAATCGTTGCGCTTGATATTCGGCGCGTGGCTCAGCTTGGTAGAGCGCTGCGTTCGGGACGCAGAGGTCGCAAGTTCAAATCTTGTCGCGCCGACTCCGGAAACCCTTATTTGACGAGGGTTTCCGTTTTTTTTGCCTTCTTTTGAACAGAGCCACCGTTACGAGCGTAACGGTGGCTCTGTTTATTTTCAATCCATTGGAACTCATCCCGCCACGCGCAGCGTATCCTATACGCCGTCAGCGTTACTCCGCGCGGGTCCTCTCATTCCGCCACGCGCAGCATGTCCGAATAGGGCGGCGAAAACGTGACAGTAGGTACGTCCCCGTGTCACAGGTTCGATACTTTTGCAAAAGCGTCGATCTTGTCATAAGCTGCGCCGGAGTCGATCATTTCCGCTGCCAGGGCTATTCCTGCCTCGATGCTGTCTGTCCTGCCCGCAGCGTAGAAGGCTGCGCCGGAATTCATCAGAACAATATCTCTTCGCGCGCCGCGCTCCTTTCCGGAAAGAATATCGCGGGTGATCTGAGCATTTTCCTGCGCCGTTCCGCCGACGATATCAGCCTTGGTTCCGCGCTTTAACCCAAACTCTTCCGGTGTGATCACGCGCGTACGATACCATCCGTCCTTAAACTCACAGATCTTTGTAGGCGCGGATATGGAAATCTCATCCAGAACATCCATTCCATGAACGACCATTCCTCTCTTCATACCAAGGTTAGACATAACCTTTGCCAGAGCCTCCACCAGTTCGGCATCGTAAACGCCTAACAGCATGGATGTGGGATATGCCGGATTGGTGATCGGTCCCAGAATATTAAATACTGTCCGGAAGCCCAGCTCTTTGCGGATCGGACCCACATACTTCATGGAAGTGTGATACTTTTGCGCAAACATAAAGCAGGCACCGACCTCTTCCAACAGCTTACGGCACATAGCCGGATCCTGATTGATATTAACACCCAGTGCTTCAAGACAGTCTGCCGTACCCGAAAGGCTTGATGCTGCCCGGTTTCCGTGCTTGCTGACCTTTACACCACCGGCTGCCAGTATAAAAAGGGATGTGGTAGAAATATTAAAGGAATTGGAACGATCTCCGCCGGTTCCTACGATCTCAAAAGTATCCATTCCCGTTTCCACCGGAATTGCATGCTCTCTCATCGCCGCCGCACAGCCGGAGATCTCATCGATCGTCTCCGCCTTGGTGCTTTTCGTGGAAAGAGCCGCCAGAAACGCCGCGTTCTGTGTGGGCGTTGTCTCCCCTTTCATGATCTCGTCCATGACAGCGTACGCCTCTTCATAGGTCAGATCCTCTTTTGTCACAATCTTTTCAATCGCTTCTTTGATCATCCTCGTATACCTCCTTGTAATAAAGTGATCGTTAAATAGCCATAAAAAAACGCCCCTGATCTGCATACAAATACAGATCAAGGACGGAATTACCGCGGTGCCACCTCGATTTTCGCAACCTCCATGCTGGTTGCGCACTTTACGGGATACCATCATATCCCCGGCCTCTTACGCGTGCCATACGTCGCAACTTTATCATTGCGCCCTCTGCGGACCATTGTGAAAGGCCGTTTACCGCAGACTTCTCATCATCGTCTGTTCTCTGTAAGTGCGTATCCAATCTTTACTCCCGCTTCATCGGTTTCGTCTTATATGAAATTAAAGTGATTATAGCATGAAACCTTTTGGTGTCAAATACTTTTTTGATGTTCGGAAGCCCAAAAATCCCGTTATGTCAAATACTTTTCTTACCTCCGGATCCGCGTTACGGATCAGGACGCTTCCATACACTCAAACTGCGTTTCGGTGTACATCCCGTCGTTTATTTGTCCGGAATGATCGCAACCGCACTCTTTTTGGTGCCCTGAACGCCTACACCTATCGCCGCAAGCAGACACTTCGCGATCACCCATACGATCTCGGGAACAGCATTCATAAAGTCAAGATCCATCGGAAGTCCGGAGAGCATCTGCCGGAAGAAATCCACAGCGGCAAATCCTCCCACGACCGCCGTCACCACAATCACCACGATCCTTTCCGATTTGGTCAACAGCCACGCCACCAGCACAGCTGCTGCCACGCCCACGATCTTTGCAAAGATCGGGAAGAGAAGCTCGGGCACCTCTACCTTCTCTGCCACCAGAGAAACCATAAACGCAGACAGATTAGCCTGGGCAAAATGGTATGCCGCGATAAAGATTCCCGCTTTCACCACCGTATAGGTCAACACCGCCACCACAAGACCGGCGCCCACTTCGATCATCAGGATCTTTTCCGCGTCCATCGTATCCGTAGAGATATTAAAAAAATTCATGATTTCGTAACTGTGTCTGTATCCCACGGCAAATCCGATCGCCGACAGGGCAAAGCGGTAAATTCCATATCCTTCCAGACAGATATAAACGGCGGCTGCCAACAGAACCGCGTACATAAACGCTCCTTCAAACTTGAGCGTCGCAAACTGTTCCACCAGTTTTTTCATGAAAGAAACCGTCTCATCCAATGCAAAACCGGACAAAACCGTCAGCAAAAACATATCCATATGCTCACTCCTCCCGCTGTTTTGACCCACTACTCCCTGTAATAAACGGGTAGACGAATCAAAAGTATTTCCCGGATGGCCGCCTGTAACGGCAGTCTCACGCGCGCTCTAGCGCAGGCTATCCGGGTTCTGTACATAGATCGGCTGTCCCAGAGGTTCGATCTGTCCGCCGCAATGAGGGCATTCGATGTGGATTCCGTGAATGTAAAGTCCGCCGCAATACTTACAGGTATCTTCCATGTATTGCACGTTATGCTCCAGTTTGACAGAATTACGCGCCTTATCCTCTTCCGACTTAATGCCGTAGAACAGGGAAAAGAACGTGATCCCGGCATGAATAATAACAAAGACAACTCCGAAGAGGGTCGGGAAATTGAAGCTCTTGTCCATCACCACATCCGTCAGGGATCTAAAGGCTCCGGTAAACGAATCCGTAAACGACCCTCTTCCCCGAAGAAGCGCGTCCTGGAAATCCTTGTTAAAGTTCTCGGTCCTCCTGGTCGTCAGGATCCCGTCCGTATCGTCGCCCTGCATACCTTCCCAGTACCAGTCTTCCCAGTTTACGTCGGAATCCGTGGAGTATACGATCAACCAGTGTTTTTCATCATCCCATGTACTTACATAACACTCGTACGCGTAATTTTCAAGGGTGCTGTACTTCCCCTGCCATTCACTGTTTTTGATCAGCAAAAGCGCCGGAGTGATTCCCGTAAGATCCTGAAACTCTTCAAAGACATTTTCGATCTCCTCGTAATCTCCCGCCTCCAGAATACCTGCCCGGTCAGTGATCCTGCACTCGGTATCCGTGTAATTCATACCCAGCTTACGCGGCGTATGAACAAATGCGGCAAGGCAGACTACCAGAAAGATCAAATAGATGACTGCCAGAAAGATCCCTATGCCTATCCGTTCTTTCAGGTGACTCTTTTTTTCCTGCTCCGTATATTCCGCGTCACGGTAGTAATACTTGATCCGTCCCTTGTGATAATACGCGTATCTTACCGATCCCGGAAAATACGACGTGGATGTCCTGTGTGAACTGCCCGATCCCCCGTGCGAGCCGCCCCCATGCGAGCCGCCTCCATGCGAGCCGCCTCCGCTTGAATGTGGCATATCCCTATTCCTCCCTTTCTGATCTTCTTCTTTTCTTTCGTATATTGCCTCTTATTACTCTATTTATATCACAAACGCCTCAGATTGGAAACGAAGGAACTGTTTGCGTAAAGATTTATGTAGCCTATTTCTTGTGATTTTGCTATAATGTTCCACAGGGGTTCCCAAAACTGTTGTACACAATCACAAATTTTGAGCAAGGGGGTAACGTTCTATGCAGGATTACAAGAAAATAGACTATGCGCGAAACAAAGACGTTGTACTGCGCTACATTCCGGGACATTTCATAACGCCTCATTCCCATGTCAATTATTACATGGACTTAAGTGATATGAAGTCGAGACAGCGTGAGGCTCGCGCCACGGGTGAGGAGCTCGCTGAGATGTTTTTATCCACCAATATCGTGGATACGGTTTTATGCTTAAACGGCATGGATGTCGTAGGTGCTTACCTGGCCAACAAACTTACCAAAGCAGGCGTTCTTTCCGCCAATGCGCACAAGACCATCTACATCACCAGTCCGGAGTATAACAACAGCGGCCAGATGATGTTCCGGGAAAATAACCAGCACATGATCCGGAGGAAAAAAGTTCTGATCCTGATCGACACCGCCACCACCGGTGGGACGCTCTACAGCGCGATCAGTTCCGTTGGCTACTACGGCGGAGAGACCGTTGGCATCGCCGCGATCTACACGGTGGCAACCCAGATCAGCGGCATTCCGATCCGTTCCCTGTACTCTACCAGAGACCTTTCCGATTACGCCAGCTACGAATCCAACAACTGCCCTTTGTGCAAGAACGGCGCACCGGTAGATGCCATCTGTAACGGTTTCGGATATTCAACCTTATGATATGACTCAGATTTTAAATGAAAAAAACTCATCCAAATTAGATTGGACTTTTTTTAATTATTCTATTAAATTAATATTTGTCTTTAAAGTACAAGCTCACTTTGTTTGTTAATGTGTTTTAGAGCGTTTTCGGTTTTTAGTTTGAAAAAATTATTTTGATGTGACATAAATCTGATATGTGAAATG
>CALDIE010000200.1 GCA_937901625.1 uncultured Lachnospiraceae bacterium | reverse complement strand
AGCCGGGGAAAGCGAGGTCAAGCTGTCCCTCCTGCATCTTTGTCTCCTGCAGGCAAAAAATATCCGCATCCGCCTCCCGGAAGAAATCCATAAAATTTTTCCCTACACAGGCACGCAAGCCATTTACATTCCATGAGATAAATTTCATCCGCATCCTCCGTCTTCCTTAAAGTGCCATCATCGTATACCCGGTCATTCTATCACACTTTCCCCTCTTTGCAAAGAAAGCACTCAATGCCACGTCTCTCCCCATACACTGTCACAGAGATCCGTACAGTATTCCAGAGAGAAAGCACTGTCCGGATAATCCTCCGAAAAGTGCCAGTAGCAGCGCGGCGGCAAGGACGATCAGAAAAGCCTTTCTGTTCCTCCCGTCTGCCTTTTTCTCCTTATCTTTTTGGGTTTCCTCTACTGTTTTTATTTTATCCGCTTCGGTTTTCTCTTTAAGCAGGACAGCTTCCAGCCGGTCCCTGATCACGCCGTCCGCATAGCGGGAAAAAGATCCCATGGAAGGTTCATAATCAAAAACCGCTTCCTTGAATGCCTCTTTGGACAGGCGCCCTATCTCCTCCACATCATCGGGCTTATGTTTGCACACCTTGTATACACTGCTGTCAATGACAGCCCTGTATTCCTCCGTCATGTCCGTGAGGGCACGGGAATCCGACCTTGCACGCAGGATTTTTTCATATTCCGTCATCTTGCTCTCCCTCTCACAATCGTTACGCCAGATCCGCCGAATCAAGCACAATGGTAAAAGGGCCTTCATTTACCAGCGCCACTTTCATATCCGCTCCAAACTCTCCCCTTTCCACCACCGGAACACTCTTTTCACACTCCGATAGAATGTACTCATACAGTGCTTTTGCTTCCACCGGCTCCTTTGCCTTAACGAAACTCGGCCGGTTTCCCTTGCGGCAGTCCGCGTATAAGGTAAACTGCGAGATCATAAGAAGTTCTCCGCCTATGTCTGAAAGGCTAAGGTTTGTCTTCCCGTTCTCATCGGGAAAGATCCGCATCCCCAGCATCTTGCGTATCATCTTATCCGCGACCGCCGTATCATCTTCCTGTCCTATGCCGACCAGAACCAGCATGCCGGCACCGATCCTGCCATGTACCTTTCCTTCGATCGTAACGCTCGCTTCCGATACCACCTGTATCACAAACCGCATGATAAACCTCCGTCTTTAGAATCTTATGATGTCACGAATCGCTTCGTTGCAAAAAGCAACTCTCGCAATTCTGAATTACAGAATACAGAAGGGATCCCTCTCTTCGAAAGATCCCTTCCCAATCGAAACTTTCTTTGTCTTTAACCTGTTTCAGAACAGTTTCTTGATCGCGTCCACAGCGCCGGCTACACCGCCGCCCGCAAGCGCGCTCTTAACTCCGCTTACCAGCTGGTTCTCGACCCCATCGGGAATATCGATCCCGGTGATCTTTTCCACCGTCTTTACGGGATCCTTCTGAAAATCGCTCATCAATGTCGGATCTGCCTTTAACTTTGCTACAACTTCTTCAATTCTTTCTTTGATATCCATTATCCTTCCTCCTTTTTCGGCTTATGATACAACAATCCTTCCCTGTCTTTCAAGGAATGATTTCGGGTGTAAATGCGCGACGCTCCCCGATCCCTTAACGATGATCGCATCATAAACTTTGTCTCGTAACATAGGCTAATTATAGGCTTACACAGCCCCTTTTTCAAGGAATTTTATCCGTCCCCCGCTCGTCCGGATCCCCACAGAGAACGCCTTTCGTTTGCAACACATTCTTACTATTGAAATTGTATCCGCCCGCAAAAGGTGATATAATTTTACACAGTTATAATCATTTGGAGGACCAAGAAATATGAAGGAAATTATGTTAGGTAACAAGGCCGTGGCTCGCGGTCTGTACGAAGCCGGCGTATGCGTGGCCAGCTCCTACCCCGGAACTCCCAGTACAGAAACCACGGAGGAAGCCGCCAAGTACGACGAAATCTACTGTGAATGGGCGCCAAATGAAAAGGTTGCTCTGGAGGTTGCTTTCGGCGCCTGTCTGGCCGGCAAAAGGAGCTATTGCGCCATGAAGCACGTAGGTCTGAATGTTGCGGCCGATCCTCTCTATACGATCGCTTATACCGGAGTCAATGCCGGTATGGTCATCTGTGTAGCGGACGATCCCGGTATGCACTCTTCGCAGAATGAGCAGGATTCCAGGCACCACGCCATCGCGTCCAAGGTGCCGATGCTTGAGCCTGCGGATTCCGCCGAAGCGCTTGCTTTCACAAAAATGGCCTATGAACTGTCCGAGAAATATGACACCCCCGTTTTACTTCGTATGTGCACCAGGATCGCTCACTCCCAGAGTATCGTAGATACCGGAGAGCGCGTAGTGCCGGCGGACCGTCCTTATGAAAAGAACATTGCCAAGTATGTAATGATGCCCGGCAACGCAAAGCGCCGTCACCCCGTTGTGGAAGACCGCACGAAGAGCCTGATCGAATTAGGCAACAACTGCGAATTTAACCGCGTGGAAATGTTCTCCGATGAGATCGGTATCATCACCTCCGGAACATGCTATCAATACGCAAAAGAAATCTTTGGCGAGAGCGCTTCCATCTTAAAACTGGGTCTCGTCAATCCGCTTCCCACTACACTGATCACCGACTTTGCAGCAAAGGTAAAGAGGCTTTATGTATTGGAGGAGCTCGATCCCATTATCGAAAATCACTGCCGCGCATTGGGACTTACTGTTTCCGGCAAGGATATCTTTCCTATGGTGGACGAATTCTCCCAGGGACTGATCTCCGCAAAAATGGGTATGGACGCAAAGGTTTCCTGCGACGCGATCGAAGGACTTCCCGTTCGTCCTCCCGTTATGTGTTCCGGATGTCCTCACCGCGGACTGTTCTTTACACTTTCCAAAAACAAGTGCACCGTACTCGGTGATATCGGATGTTATACCCTGGGTGCCGTCGCACCTCTTTCCGCCATGGAAGTGACGGCCTGCATGGGCGCTTCCGTCAGCTCCATCCACGGTTTTAACAAGGCAACCGGCGGCGAAAGTGAAAATCACACCGTTGCCGTGATCGGTGATTCCACCTTTATGCATTCCGGTATGACCGGTCTGGCAAATATCGCGTACAATCAGACCAATTCTACCGTGATCATTTTAGACAATTCCATTACCGGTATGACCGGTCATCAGCAAAATCCCACCACCGGCTTTAACCTCCGCGGAGACCCGGCCGGAAAGATCGACCTGGAGGCCTTGTGCCGTTCCATGGGCTTTGAGCACGTACGTGTCGTAGATCCTTATAACCTCGGAGAGACCGACCGTGCCGTAAAGGAAGAACTTGCCATAGACGCGCCTTCCGTGATCATCAGCCGTCGTCCCTGTGCTTTGCTTAAAAACGTCAGGCACAAAACACCTTTGAGCGTCAATCGCGACAAGTGCCGGAGCTGCCGTGCCTGCATGAGGCTCGGCTGCCCTTCCATCAGTTTCAAGGAAAGCAAGGCCCATGTGGACAATACACTTTGCGTCGGCTGCGATGTATGTACACAGCTCTGCAAATTCGGCGCATTTGAAAGGGAGGGAGTAACGGTATGATCACGAATGTTATGATAGTAGGTGTCGGCGGTCAGGGTTCGCTTTTAGCCAGCAAACTCTTAGGACACGTCGTATTAAAGAAAGGCTATGATGTAAAAGTATCCGAAGTACACGGCATGAGCCAGCGCGGAGGAAGCGTGGTTACCTATGTCCGTTTCGGTGATAAGGTCTACTCCCCCATCATCGACAAGGGCGAGGCCGATTACATCATCTCCTTCGAAACTCTGGAGGCAGCCCGTTACACGGAGTATCTTGTTCCGGGCGGTCAGATCATCGTCAACGACCAGCAGATCGATCCGATGCCCGTCATCACCGGCGCAACCACCTATCCGGAGGGGTTGGTGGAGAAAATGCGCGCGACCGGCGCAAAAGTTGATGCCATGGACGCTCTCTCACTTGCTCAGCAGGCGGGTTCTGCCAAGGCGGCAAATATCGTTCTGATGGGACGTTTTTCCAAATATTTTAAGGACATCACCGACGAAGAATGGCTTGAATCCATCAGGGAGTGTGTTCCGGCCAAGTTTTATGAGCTGAATGTAAAAGCCTTTGAATTAGGCAAGCATGCATAAAATCTGTTCCCGTCCGGAGCGCTCCTCCTCTCGGGTTCACATAAGAATATTATGATATCAGGTTCAAAAGTACCTTTTGACCCTGACATCATTACATTACAACAAAAATCATGGCAAAACGAAAGGAGAACCACTATGATCTGGAATCCGTCCAAGGAATGTATGCCCAGAGAGGAACTGCGCGAACTGCAGGGAAAACGCCTTGCAAAGGTAGTAAACAGGGTATACCACAACGTACCATACTACAGGGAGAAAATGCAGGCTTTAGGACTGGAGCCGGGAGACATACAGACTCTCGACGACATTACAAAGCTTCCTTTTACGACCTATGAAGATTTAAACGCGACCTATCCCTTTGGTCTGGCAGCGGTACCCAAGTCCGAACTCGTTCGTGTTCACGCCTCGAGCGGCACCACCGGCAAACCCAAGATCGGTGTCTACACCAGACGTGATATCGATATCTGGTCGGAGTGTGTTGCCAGATGTCTCTCCATGGCCGGTATCACCAAAGATGATGTCATCCAGGTCGGCTACGGTTACGGTCTCTTTACCGGCGGTCTCGGCGCGCACTACGGCGCCGAGCATTTAGGCGCTCTGGTACTGCCCATGTCCGCCGGAAATACACAAAAACTGATCTCCATGATGATCGATTGCGAAGCTACCGCCATTGCCTGCACACCTTCCTACCTGCTTCATGTTGCAGAGGATCTGGAAAAATCCGGATTAAAGGATAAGATCAAATTAAAATACGCTATCTGCGGCGCCGAACCCTGGACCAATGAAATGCGCGACCAGATGGAGAAGAAACTGAACATCAAGGCCTTCGATATCTACGGTCTGACAGAGATCTGCGGTCCCGGCGTTGCCAATGACTGTGAGTACCACGAAGGTCTTCACATCTGGGAAGATCACTTCCTTCCCGAGATCCTTGATCCGGTTACATTACAGCCTGTTCCCGAAGGGGAATCCGGCGAGCTCGTCATCACAACCCTTACAAAGGAGGGTATGCCGATGATCCGCTACCGTACCAAGGATCTGACAAGTCTCAAATACGAGAAGTGTAAATGCGGAAGAACCATGGCGCGTATCCAGCGTTTCAAGGGACGTACAGATGATATGCTCATCATCCGCGGCGTCAATGTATTCCCGTCTCAGGTCGAGGCAGCACTGCTTACCATCGACGGTATCACGCCGCACTATATGCTGGTTGTGGACCGTATCAACAACGAAGATACGCTTGAAATCCAGGTGGAGGTAGAAGAGCGATTCTTCTCCGACGAGGTCAGCGCTTTGGAGAACCTTAAGAAAAAAGTACACTCCTGCCTTCGTCAGGCGATCGGACTTAACGCCGATGTCAAACTCGTAGAGCCCAACGCATTGCCTCACAGCGACGGCAAGACCAAGCATGTAACCGATAAGAGAAAATTATACGTCTAAAAAAGGAGGGATCATTATGTATGTAAAACAGCTTTCCGTATTTCTGGAAAATGAAACCGGTCGTTTAGATGATGTGCTTTCCACGATCAGCGACAACGGGATCAATATCCTTTCCATTTCCCTGGCAGACACCTCCGATTTCGGTGTTTTAAGACTGTTGGTATCCGATCCGGATCGTGCCAAAACCCTGTTAAAAGAGCATGGTATCACCTCCAAGTTAACGGACGTGATCGCGGTATCCGTTCCTCACAGCATCGGAAGCCTGCGTCGCGTAATGAATGCCTTGAGCAGTGCGGGAATCGCCATCAGCTATGTATACGGTCTTTCTCTGCACGATGACGGTGCTTCCATCGTCAATATGCAGTAAACATAACACGATCGTGCTCCGATCGCACATCGCTTGCAGAAGATAAGACTGCGGATTTGAAATACAGATCAGAAGCAAGCAAAAGCAGGGATATCCCGAAAGCGGAATCCCTGCTTTTTTTCTATATCTTTTTCCCGTTAACGACTGCAATTTAACTTTCAACCAACGATAACGTCTGCGACGGTTAAAACTTTTCCTCCATCTCGCGATAGATTGCCTTCAGTCTGTCATCGCTTAAATCTGCCGTATTTAAGATCGTAAACCGGTCCGGTCTGGAAGCGGCCGCCCCCTGCCATGCCTTTACGAAGATTTCTTCCGTCACCTTCCAGTCCGAAGGCTTTACCGGAATCCCGTAATGGCGGATCACTTTTTCCACGCGGTTCAGATCACGCCCCTGGAAAATGCAGGCGCCGTAACTTCCCATCGCCACAGCAATCCCGTGCGGAACATTTACATACT
>CALDIE010000199.1 GCA_937901625.1 uncultured Lachnospiraceae bacterium | reverse complement strand
TGGAGTTCAGACGTGTGCTCTTCCGATCTGATACAGGAACAGTGTCAGGTTCTTGTCCACCGCGGTCTTGTCAAAATTGATCCCTTTCTTCACCAGGCTCTCATCCACAGACTCCAGGTCAAACAGATGCAGCTTATTCACGCCGTTCTCATAACCAATGACATCAATGTCATAAAGTACAGACGTCACCTTTTTATCGCCAAAGCATACCTCAAACCTGGTACCGGTATTCTCCAGCCAGCACGGTTTCTCAATCCACTCGTTCCGCTCCGCGCGCTGCAAATGGTCCTTGAACACCTGCTTGAACAGGCCGAAATGATAATTCAGACCGATACCGTCGCCGGACAGCCCCAGCGTAGCGATAGAATCCAGAAAACACGCCGACAGACGTCCCAGCCCGCCGTTTCCCAGAGAAGGCTCCGGCTCAATATTCTCAATCTCCGCCAGATTCTTGCCATTTGCCGCAAGAATATCACGCAATTCCTCATAGATTCCCAGATTGATCAGATTGTTGCTGAGAAGCTTTCCGATCAGGAATTCCGCGGAAATATAATATACCTTCTTCTTTCCTTCGATCACGGGCTTTTCCTTTAAGCGGGACTTCGTATACAGAAGGAGCGACTCAAAGAGTTCTTCGTCGCTGCACTCGCTGACCTTTTTCTGAAACTCCTTTTTCGTTACCTTCTCCAGTGCCGCAAGAATCTTATCCTTATTTTCCATTTCCACTGTTACCACCTCTCCCATTTCTGATATGTTTTTTATTTTACGAAACAGATCTCCTTAAACTGGAAACCGTCTTCCGTACGAATATAGATATCCTTCCTCCCCTTTATCTTTTCCTCCAGTGTATATTCCTCTTCCTGAAAGACCATCCATTGAGGGGACTTCTGATAACGGTACGTACCGATCAAACGACCTCCCTCCTCA
This sequence comes from uncultured Lachnospiraceae bacterium, assembly GCA_937901625.1. Lineage (GTDB taxonomy): Bacteria > Bacillota > Clostridia > Lachnospirales > Lachnospiraceae > NK4A136. The sequence goes on along the minus strand of CALDIE010000199.1, from coordinate 5,548 downwards.
GGATCGCCTTCATAAAGCGAAAACCAGACCGGATTTCCGCCCGTATTGGCAAAGATTGAAACCTTAAATCCGACAGCGCCCTCGTCTGTAAAGTCCACATCTTTAAATCCAACCAGCCCCATCTTTCCGCCCCAGCCGCTTCCAAGGAAATTCATTCCGTGCTGTATTCCTTCTTCCAGGCGTCCTCTTCGAACATCATACGTTCCGAAAAGGATCGCGCGATACGGGTCTCTGGGCTTTTTTCCGAGTCCTTTAAATGAAATATTCTGATACGAGATCACCTGCGCGTTTCCGCCGCCGTTTCTACAAAGGCAGCGAAGATATCCGTCGCAATCCTGCAATCCCTTTATCCTGACACTCTTTTGATCGTCTCCGACCGTAAGAACGGCATCCTCCATTGGAATTCCGGTAGCGCTTGTCAGCTGCCATTCCAGGGTATCATATGTAGCCCCCTCCGGATAGAGATGGGCTTCCACGATCTTACTGTCGCCTTCCTCACGCATCGTAAGAAGCGCTTTTCTGACCGGTACTTCTTCCATTGCTTCTTTTCTGTCCAGAACCTTATATCCGGAGCCTCCGGTAACAAAACTTTGAGCTTTTATGACCTTTCGTATGGCGCTTTCAACCTGCACAGGATCACCTTCAAACGAGCCGGTATATTCCAGATCCTCCAGTCCTTTGGATGAGAGCGTAACCTTCGCGTCTCCTCCTGATAGTATACGTAAGATCACCAGCAGTCTTCCGCCGAAGAGCTTCTTAGCATCCGTCCGGTACTGTTCAAAATCCGCACTGTCACCGTTGTCGATCGCTTCAATGCACAGAGCCCCCTCTGCAGATACAAACACGCGATTGTTTGCATTTTCCACGATTCTTCCCTTTTCGTCAACAGCCGCCACTTCCATAAACAGAAACTCACCGTAGCGTTTCGGTTCGGATAAGAAGCTCATTTTCGTTGCGTCCGTAAAAGATTCTTTCTTATCGGAGGCTATTTCCGTCCCGTTTTCGTCATAGGCTTTAGCCAGCAATACTCCGGGGCGGTATGCGATCTGCCATCCGGCAAAGTTTTCCCTGTGCGGTCTTTCCTGTCCCTTTACCTTTTCCTTAAAGGCGTATGCATATCCCTGTTTCTTGCCGAGGCTTTCTCCGTTTAAGAACAATTCCACCCACGGAGCGTTGGAATAAACAGTCACGTCAATGATCTGCCCTTCATTAAAATCCCAGTACGGCGCGATATGGATCATCGGCTTTTTGCGATAATCCGTCCATGCCGCCTGAAAAGCGTAAAACGAATCCTTCGGAAAACCGGCCAGATCAATCTGTCCATAGTAACTGTTCTTTGTATCATACGGTGTGGACTCACCGATATAATCAAATCCCGTCCATAAAAACTGCCCCAATGAAAACGGTGTGTTCTCATCATCGCAGATCACGGCTTCATAGCTCTCCGCGCACCACCCGGTAACCGTATTTCCCAAAGAGGAACACTGTTCATCCTCTTCGGTAATAATATGCTTCTCCTTGGGGAAGTGATATATATTCCGGCTCGACAATACCGATGAAGTCTCGCTGCCGTAGATCACCCAGTCCGGGAACTGTTTGTGATGATCAGCGTAGAGATACTCGGAATAATTATAGCCGGCCAGATCCATAACATCCGAACATTTCTGTCCGGGTTCATACATATTGAAATTCGCCCCGATGGTGATCGCTGCCTGCGCATGAGGCTCGGGATCAAACCTGCGAACCGTATCATACAGCCTATGCGCGGTATCTGGTCCTTTTTTCGCATTCAGTGTGTCGGGAATCTCATTTCCGACACTCCACATAATGACAGAAGGGTGATTACGGTCTCTTCGTATCCACCGTTCCACATCCCTCTCTGCCCATTCATCAAAGAAACGGCCGTAGTCATAGGTTGTCTTTGATGAAAACCACATATCAAAACATTCAGAATCAACCATGATACCCATTTCATCCGCCAGATCCATGAACTCCGTTGCCGGTATGTTATGCGATGTACGGATGGCGTTGACACCCATCTCCGTAAGTTTCTCAAATTTTCTGCGAAGCACCTCTTTGGAAAAGGCAGCCCCCAGTGCCCCCAGATCATGATGTTCGCAAACACCGTGTATCTTTACATGGCGTCCGTTTAAAAACATCCCTTCATCGGTCGTATAGGTTACCTCCCTGAAACCGAAACGCACCTGTTCCGTTTCCAGACAGACCTCACCGCCATAAAGCGACACTTCCGCAACATAGAGATTTCCTTCCCCGATATCCCAAAGTTTCGGTGCGGTGATCTCTGCGGATAAAAAGCTTTCCCCATCTCCCGATACAGCCGTCTGCCCGGGGACGCACACTTCCTTACCATCCAAAGTAAGAATGCGCGCACGAAGGGTAAGATCCTTTGTCTCTTCCGTATCCTTTAAAACCTCACACTCCATGTGCAGATCCACATTCCATGTATCTGTCACGCAAAAGGGCTTCGTCGTATCTTTCCTGAAAGCGCAGATCCTGATCCCGTCCGATACAAAATGCGCCTCTTTTTTGCGCTCTTTCAGGCGGACACTGCGGAAGATCCCGGCGCCGGAATACCATCTCGTATTAGGATTCCGGTAGACAACTCTTACGAGGATCTCATTCTCCCCGTCTGTTAACTCATTCGTCAGATCGACTTCAAAGCAGGTATATCCGTACTTCCACTCGCCGGCGATCCGGCCGTTTACAAAAATCGTCGAATCCATATAGACGCCGTCAAAGCGTAACAGATATTGCCGATCCAATGCCGGATGAAACACAAACCGGTTTCGATACCATCCGATACTGTCCCTGTATAAGGCCTTTGTATCCACGATCATCCAGTCGTGCGGAATACGAATGCGTTCCCACACTGTATCCGAAAGTTCCTCCGGATTTTGATGATCTTCCCCCATGGGATATTCCGCAAATTCCCACCCCGAATGAAAAAGCCTGCTTTCCGCCAATGTACCTTCCCTCCGCTTGTCATAATATTGGCTTTATTTTAGTAGATTTCACGCAGAATGAAAAGTATCCGTGCGCAGTCTCTTACTCAAAGATCTGATTGTAAAATTCCACATCATCGATAGTTCCCCATCCCTTGGCCTGCGCGCTTACATGGATACCGATCACGGCGCTGTCTCCCGCTTCTACGGGAATATCCGTTATCTGCATTACCTGCCATTTCTGCCATCCGGCAAGAACTGCTGCTTCCGATTCATAACGCTCACCGTTGATCTCGACATAGAGGTAAATATTTGCCGCGCTTCCGACATCACCGCCCTGGATGTTTGCAACCGCCGCAAAACTGCCGGCCGGTAAGCCGTCCACGGACTGTTCCAGATCAAAGTCAATTTCGGAGGTAGAGTAGAAATGGAATGCTTTCTCTCCGGATAGTGCATCCGCCGCTTTCGTCTGGATATCCGTAGCATCTCCGGCGCCGCGATCTGTCACTTCCCAAACGGAAGTTTCGACATCGTCAAATCCGGGATTCTTAACATAATTGACATTCATGACTTTGACGGTAGCAGATAAAGACGTTCCGTCCTGCGCCGTACCGTTAACCGTATATACACCGGCAACTCTTGTATCCACAGCCTCCACGTCAGCCATATCCCACTCTGCCGAAACACCTCCCGTTTCGGAGGGATCGTTATAATATACTTCCACTGTCTCCGGCATCGTTAATTCTTCACCCATACCGCATTCCAGATAGACATCCTTATACCAGATCACCTCAAGCGGTGCCGTTGCTCCATAGTTAACCCATTTAAATACATTTAAGGACGGAAGAACTTTTCCGTTAAAGTCAAACATCGCCTGATTATCCCAGGAACAACCGCCATAGTACTCTCCCGCGTCCAGCGGATCGTATGCAACCGAATAAGAGGACGCCCAGCCGGAACCGTAAGTTTCCCACAGGACTTTATTCGTATCATAATCGCTTCCCACCGGCACCCATGCGCCTTCCCAGTAAAATACGCCAAGCGCTCCGGCATCTTTCGCGGCAGCCATAATATCACGGATGCATTTTGCCTGTCCCTGAACCGTCGCCGGATATCCTTCCAGTGCGTCGTCACCGGCGACACTGTTTCCGAACGAATCTCCGTCTTCCGCCGTATAGACATACGCGGTTTCCAGGATACATGTATCCACTCCGTACGTATCTTTTATCTCACTTAAGACATTGACCATATTTTCCATTGTTCCGTGCCAGTACGGATAGTAAGAGATACCGAAGATATCATAGTCGATCCCGTAATCCGCAAGTTCCTTAGCCCTGCGAAGAGTCCCTGCCGCATCATCCACCTGCGTGTAATGCACGGCGATCGAAATCTCCCTTTCCTGTGACGCGGAAACATCACGTACGATTTCCGACGCAGCCTGTAACAGGGTCATCACATCCGCTGTATCATGGCAGCCGCACATACCGTTATTGATCTCATTACCGATCTGTACCATGGCGACATCCGCGCCGGCTGCCAGGATCTCATCGAGGGACGTTCTCGTATACTCCCGGATCATCCCGGCTTTTTCGTCAACACTTTTCCTTGCCCATTCGGTCGGCGCGTACTGCTTTCCCGGATCTGCCCAGAAATCGCTATAGTGATAGTCCAATAACACACTCATACCAAGATCTTTAGCTCTTTTTGACAACACTATAGTTTTTTCAAGATCATTGGTCCCGGCGCCGTAAGGATTCCCATTTTCATCATACGGATCGTTCCAAAGTCTTAGCCTGACGGAATTACAGCCATATCTTTTGAGAATCTCCAACATATCCCCTTGTTCACCATGGTCGTAATACTTCGCACCGCATGCCTCTTCTTCAATAAGAGTTGAGACATCCATACCTTTAATAAAATCCATTCTGCCACTCCTTTCCGATATTCTTATTAGGCATTTGCAAAACTCATTTTCTTTGTTTTGTCTTTGTGCATATCAATGTATTAATGAGTTTTGCAATTGCCTGGACAAATAATAGGAGGAAACATTCATGGAACAACAATTAAGTAACGAAGAATACAACGAATATGTGGAACAGGTGACGCCCAAATACAATGTTTTCAAAAACTGCTTTAACGCCTTTTGGGTAGGCGGAGCTATCTGTGTATTTGGGGAGATCATCTTTCAGTTTTTCACAAACAGACTTGGGGTATCTGAGACGGATGCGGCAAGCTACGAATCCATGCTCTTAGTGCTGACAAGCGTAATATTGACCGGACTAAATGCTTACGGCCACATTGCACGTTTTGCAGGTGCCGGAGCACTTGTTCCCATCACAGGATTTGCTAACTCCGTTGCAGCCCCTGCCATTGAATATCAAAAAGAAGGTCAGGTATTCGGTATTGGTGTCAAGATATTCACCATTGCGGGTCCGGTCATACTTTACGGAATATTCACAAGCTGGATTCTCGGCATCGGTTATTTCTTTGGAAAAATGTGGGGACTGTGGTAATCCACAATCCCCATATACATATCTCATATAATAAATAATGATATTTATCACTCTCAATTAAAAAAAAAAATC
>CALDIE010000198.1 GCA_937901625.1 uncultured Lachnospiraceae bacterium | reverse complement strand
CCTTTCATCCGGTTTTGTGTCCGTTATCAGACGAGCGGCTGGAAGAACACGGTAAAGACTCATAAATACAAACGTCAGTATCATTACCGCACAAAGAAACCTGCACCACTGCTTTTTCTTTCTCCATAACAGGACGCAAGCACTGCCAAGCGCAATCAGCAGAATCAGATTCCCGTACCGGACGATCTTTGAAAAATGTGGCACTCTTTCAAAATTAAGCAGCGTTCCCAGTACACCGGTATCTGCCGGAAACAGGAAACAGTTCACAACTGCTATCATCTGGATTGCAAAGAGTACAGATAAAAAGGCGGATCTGTGTTCCTTTTTGACCATATAAGTGATCACTCCGCACCAGAAGATAAATACCCCTGCAGAGATTGAAAGTGTACTTCCGACAAAACTCAACGGATTCTTATAATGAAAAAGATTTATAAAATCGAGAGGGGAAGCCGCTACCACCGTAGAAGGAATCACCCCCCCCAAAAGCAGGACGGATCCCGAGGCGACAAGCAGAAAATCCGCAAAAAATCCGCTCTTTTCATTTATCTCCTCCGTATGCACCTCTCCTTTTTGGGGGGACTTTCCGGTCTTGGAAACGATATAGTGAAACAGCGGAATCAGCATAGCCGCCGCGATAAACAGATAGAAAAGAGCCGTCTCATGATCGCCTGACAAAACCGTTTCCGACCACTTTCCGGATATTCCCGTATAGACAATAAATAACACAGACATACAGGCAAGGGCTAACGCCAAAAAACGCTGTTTGTCCTTAATACATTTCATCACGATGTTTTTCATCAGAGAAAAGACATTATTTAATGTCCAATAGAAGACCAGTCCGGCAGGACAATCATACAGAAGAATCAGAAAAACAATCGCGGGAATGAAAACTTGCAGTTTCTCCTTTACTCCACCATGCCCTCTGGTATAGATCATGCCGGAAATCATATTGATGATGGTCATCAGGATCGGAAGCAGATTTATGGAGTTGGTACCTGCTTTGATAAGTCCATCCGGCAGGATCAGGTTTTTTATCGGTCCGAAAGAGGTACCGTTTAAGATCTCCACACCGGAAAGGTAATGATAGGCCGCAATGAAAAACGGGATCTGCAGAAGAAGAGGCAACGTACCTCGCAAAGCGTATACGGGACGATAGTTCATCTTCCTGTAGTATGTCATTTCCATCATATACCGTTCATCGCCTTTGAATGTTTTACGAATATGCTGTATCCATTTCTTCATGGATTCCTGTTTCTCGCGTTCTTCTTCCTGTATGGCATCCGCCCGCAGATACAGCGGGAGCACAAGAAAACTCACCGTCAAACTGACTCCGATCAAAGCCATACCGGCATTTGAAAAGAAGCGAAACAACAACGTAAAAATCGTGCCGATCAAATACTCGATCGGACGCACCAATATATTGTAGCACATTATATATCTCTACAGAGCAGAGTCCCTTTCCATACTCTGTCCCATATATCCTTTCCCTATTGACGTCTTCCGCCCATTAGATTATTTCCGGCAATGCAATTGCAAAAAAGCCCGTGGAATTTTGTCCCTTCGATCGCCTTGCCTATTATAGCACAAAATATCAAGAGCATTTCATTAATATAACATGATCGCTCCTGCGCGTTTTTTCAACATTCGATATGGTAGATCGACGCATCGGCCTTGATCCCCCTTGTCACCAAGAGAGCGTGCCTGTAGGCATCCATCTGCGGGCGGTAATGCTCCTTAAGATTTTCGTCTTCCAGATTGGTCTTGTAATCCACGATGTGCCATTTTCCGTCCTTTTGATAGAGCAGGTCGATGGTCCCCTTCCAGAGATCGTTTTCTTCTTTAAATATAAAGGGCACTTCGCACCAGATCTCGCTCGCCCCTCTTAATTCCGCATAAAGGTCGGACGGTACATCCCCCTTCTGGGCAAATCCGCCTCTCTCCATCTTTCCCGCGATCTCGAGGAGCGTCCTCTTTATATCCGTCTGATAGGGCTTGGTTTTTGTATTGTATGATTCCTCCATAGCGCGCCGGATCGCGAGTTTCTTATCCACCATCCAGCGGGAGTCCACGAGAATTTCCATCATGCGGTGTACCATCGTACCGAACTGATCCGGGATGTAGTGTACGCGGTTTTGCGGTCTCTTCTTAGCCGGCACTGCGGTCATAGCGTCTTGAGCTCCGCCGTATGCATCACCACCGGAAGTTGTCTCCTCCGCCACGGCCGCGCTCGGGTAACGGATCTTATATCCGGGGATTTCTGCGCCGCGTTCGCCGAAAAGGTCTTCTGCCTCTGCCTGATCGTAGAGGTCGGCAGCAAGCGCTCTCTCTTCCGATACGGGTGGGCGCTTTGTACTGTCGCGCAGGATATACCCGTTCTTATCCAGCGGAATCCTTTGGATCACCGGAGGCGTCAGCTTTTCCCATAGCGGGGACCAGAAAGATCTGTGTGTCAGACCATTCTTCCCTCTGCAAAATACACTGTCGCAGATGATCAGCAGGTTTCTTGCACGGGTAGCCGCCACGTACAGCAGACGTTCCTCTTCTGCCTTAAGATGGGTCCTTTCCTTTGTCATTTCGTTCACATGACCCGGTGTTTTAAAAAATACATGATAACCGTCGTCGTCATATCTTCCGATCGAGAACAGGTATCCCTTCGGCTCCTCCGATACATAATCGATACGAACCGAGGGCTGTACCTCCATCGGATAGGAATATCCCAGGATCACAAACGGAGCCTCCAAGCCTTTGACCTTGTGAAGATTGGCGATATGTACACTGTTATCCTTCTTTTTCAGGTTCAGGCACCGCTCCTGATCACCGGTATTTTCAAGTAAAGTCATCAGGCAGATCCGGCCGAGGGCATGCGTGGGGATCTCCCCGCAGGCTTCGCTGTTTCGCACCAGTTCCAGCACATAGTATAAGATCTCCAGGTGGATATCCGGGATGGTCTCAAAAAAACGGATCCTGTTCATGATCTTTAAAAGCATGGCGGATGGCGTAGAGTACCCGGCCTTTTTTGCGATCTCACCCAGTTCCCTTAAGATCCTTCCGATGCGTTCGTAGGAAGATCCCTCCTCCCAGCGCGCATCTTTATTCTCTCCGGTAACGCAAAGTCCGTAGCGGAGTTTATACGCAGCGACCTCTTCATCCAAAACTCCGTACACCGGTCCTGTCAGAAGCCGGTAAAGTGTCGGCTCATCCCGCGGATCGGTCACGGCGCTGTAGATGTCAAAGAGGGCATATAAAGACGGGCACTCCGAGGAGAGCACCTTTCCCTCCACCCGCACCGGTATGTTCCATTCCGTAAACTCACGGATATAACGCGCCAGATTTCTTTTTGATCTGGTGATCAGCATAAAGTCCCGATACTCCGGAACCCTTTCTGCGCCTTCCTCATCCGTAAAGGTATACTTCGGATTTCCCGTGATCATACGGATGATCTTTCGCACCTGCTTTTCGTCCCCGTACTCCGGAAAATTCCTTCTGCCGGCCGCGCCTTCTAAAGCCATGTATGTACAGAATCCCCCGACCGTATTTGCTTTCGGGTCGTTTTCGTCAACGGGGATCGGACGGAACTTACTCTGTATGTCCGTTTCCTCACTCATCACAGGCGTAAAGATGCTGTTAAAATAATTGCACAGCATGGTGGTGGAACGGAAATTGCGGGTCAGGTAGAGCACTTCACCAACCCCTTTTTCAAACAGTCCTTTTACCTTCAGATAAGAAGTAACATCGGCTCCGCGGAACCGGTAGATCGACTGTTTGGGATCTCCTACGATAAAGAGCGATCCGGGCTTTGGCCTGCAGTCTTCCCAGCGATTGACGGGCTCCTCCGACGACAGATAAAAGAATATCTCCGCCTGCATGGGATTGGTGTCCTGGAACTCATCGATCAAAAAGTACCTGTGCTTTCCCCGGATATGCCCAATCAGCGCGCCTCCGTTTTCCGAGTCTTTCTTTAACATATTCCTGAGGTAGTAAAGGAAATCAAAATAACTGAGTTCCCCGCGCTTACGCATCTCGTCCACAATGTGATCCGCGCTGCTCTCAAAAAACTTCATCCCCGTATAATACATATAGCCGTCGATCTTTGACAGGATGGTATCCAGATATTTTTTGCTTATCACCGTAAAACGGAAATTACCGAATTGGCCGTATACCTCCTCCAGAAACGGATCAGCGGCGTCATTCTTAATCCCGTAGCGCTGCTCCATCCACTCCGTCCCGCAGGAAAATACAAGACCTTCCAGCATAGTAAGCGCCATTTTGATCCCGGAGATATTTTCATCCCAGTTATCCCTAAGGAGGCTTCGCATGTTCTTAACCACTCTCCAGCCCTTCACTTCCCCTTTCTTTTCCTCTCCCGACATATATCCGCGAAAACGCAGCTCCGGGTGAGCGGCCAGAACATCCAACAGTTTAAGAAGAAGATTCTTTTGATCCTTGCAATCCTTTTCCAGTTCCGGAGGCGAGGCTTTGGAAAACTCAAAGTCCACATGCCGGTTTCCCATGATGACGGGCATGGCCCTTAAGTAGACCTCTTCCGGGTTTGTGTTTAAACGGATAAACTCCTCCTGCAAAGATCTTAACTCACTACCGTATTTTCCGTTTCCGATATCCACAAACGTCTTATGGTAGATCGAGTACATCTCGTCATCGCTTTTGACGGCAGCATCCGAAGGGATCCCCGCTTCCGTCGGATGCTCGGTAAGGATACGGTTACAGAAGGAGTCTATGGTCCCCATAAAACACAGATCGATATTTTCAAGCGCGTAAGCGCAGTTCTTCCGGCTTTGCTCCGTCGGCGCCGGGAGCTCTCCCGCGCGGCCTTTGCTGTCGCTTTCGTAATCATACGCAGGGTTACTTCTCTTTAAAAGAATGCGCTGGAAACGCCTGTAAAACTCTCCTGCTGCCGCCTTGGTAAAAGTAATGGCGCAGATCTGCCTGATATCGATCCCGGACTCTACCATTGCCACCATCCGGTTGACGAGCATGGTAGTCTTTCCGGAGCCGGCTCCCGCCTCCACCATAAAACAGGTATCCATATCCGTAACGATACGCTCTCTGGAACGGTCATCGATCAAAAACTCTTCCTTCATGTTCAGATCTCCCCCTTTCTGCAAATGGATCGATACCCGCAAAAGATACAGGGATCCGCTCCGTCTTCATCCGCTTCCACCGTCGGATACACCATATTTTTGATATTATCGCTAAACTCTTTAAGGCATCCGATCACCTGGTTCTTTCTCTCTTCATCGTATGCCACCGGCACCGTATCCCCTACGGCCGGATAGCGGTATTCTCCGCCGCCGATCCTGTATCCCTCCAGCTCCAGGATATAAGCGTAGAGCGATACCTGAAGAGAGGTTAAGATATTCTCCCCGTCATGTCCGATCTCACTTCCTGTCTTGTAATCAACGATAAAGCCGCGTCCGTCGTCGAGACGTTCCACGCAATCCGGAGTTCCGCCAATGATCAGCCCGGTCTCAGGATCCGTTACCTTCACTTTTTTCTCGGCCATGAGGACCTCACGGTCATTTTTCATCTCATACGCGTTGGCGGCGATCCTCATAAACTCGCGGCGTACAACAGCTACCTTGGTGCGTACGAGAGGATTCTTTTCCGTAATAAAGTCATCGAAAGCCGTCCTCGCCATGGACAGAAATGTATCCTTGTCCGGCTTTTCCTCACGCAGACGTTTCATCAGACTGTGCAAAAGCGTACCCCGCTCCGCGGCCGTCATGATCTCCATATCGCTGGCTTCACCCGAATCCGGTGTTCTTAAGATGTACTGATAATAGTATTTTCTGGGACAGGAAAAATACGTCTCGATGGAGGTCGGAGAGTGCACGGACTCCTCCTCCGTAACCGGGATGTCCTGATGAAAATATGTTTCGGGCTCCTTCCCGATAAGCCGCCTTCTTTCATTATACGATTCCCCGATCTTACGAACGGCGGAAAGCGCGGGTTTAAAGTACTCCACCTCCTCGATCCTCTTCTCCGCTTCCTCCGGAACGATCTCTCTGCCCGCTTCCATGCGGCAGAAACGATAGATCATCGAAGAAGGGGAGTCCTCCTTTAATTCCGATACGTTTAATCCGGGGAAGGATACATAGATCCTTTCTCCGAGATCCGTAGCAAGGATGGCTAACTCCTCCATGTGACGGTTCTTTTTTCGGATACGTTCCTTAGATACCGGCAGGTGATCCCAGTCGCTGATACACTCATAGTCCGCGTCCAGGATCAGATAATTTTCCTTCGGTACTCCCGGAAACATCGAGGACGCCATCCCCTGGATAAAGAGATTTTTCCTTGCGGTAAAGATGGCACTGTCCGCGTCCGTGATATGGAGATACCCCGCTCTGCTGTTTTCCGCGCATACGCTGCCGACAAGCAGATCCTTTATGATATCCGCCGGCACAAAGCGTTCGCCCTCCGTCATCTCAAGGCACTCCAGGCGGCTTACCAGTCCTTCCAACGCCTCCTCATCCACCTCTGAAAGCAGCTGCTCCATCCTCTCATCCGACCCTTTTCGCTTCTTACAGTACCGGTTTAAGAATACACTGCAGGGCTGCGCTAAGATCTCTCCCATCCTTGCAAGGCGCGTCATCCATCCGGCGTCTTCCGTTCGCAGACTGAGCAACCGGTAGTTTTCGATCAGACCGGCATTGTTCTCCGCGTTTACCCCCAGGCGGAGATTACCGCATAACTCTATCAGTTCCGATAAACGGTAATCCTTTTCGGATCCGATATCCTCCTTTAACGCCCTCCGGTCAAAGGCCTCCGAAAACACGAGGTCTTTAAGCGAATCCCTTCCGAAATATCCTGTACCGCACCAGGTCCGGTATGCAGTTAAAAACTGCCCCGCTCCGGAATTAAAGACCGGTATCCCGCAGCCGAACGTCACCGGGATCTTATACTCCTGCACATAATCCAGCCACATCTGCACATACCGGGCGGGATTTGTAAGAGCCACCGTGCAATCGTCAAGCAGCATCCCTTCCTTGTACATGGTTTCGATGACATCCTCAACCTCATTGGCGATACCGTAGTTATTCCTGTAACGGACCACTCTGACGCGGCCGCTTTTTTCTGTTTCAAAAAGGTCTGAGAGACTCACTTCCTTCATCCCGCGGCCCATGGCGTCTAAAAGCCTTTGCGTTAACGGCTGCACGGGATATTCCTTAAGCGTCACATAGTCGCTCTCCGCCCCCGTAACACGCAAACGTTCCGTTTCCTCCAGACCATCCAGTCGTCCGATCGCCCTGCGAACCACGTCAATAACGTCGGTTTTTTTCTCCAGGTAAAGAGATTGGCGATACCGTTTGTATACCTCGATGAGCGCAAGGTTTTTTTTCTGAAACGGTCCCTTTTTGAGAGCCTCTTCCATCACCTCTTCTTCCTCTTCAGGCGTTGACGCCGTGATCAGCCGACGAACGGAGCGGAGTGAGGTAAAGACGGAAAGCACATCACTATAATTCGCCGCTTCAAAATACTCCACCCCTTTGACCGCGGAATACATCCTCGCTAACGCTGTCTCCTCGTCCACCGTATCTTCGATAAAGGGATCTCCCAGGCGAAGAAGGATACGATCCGCCAGATGAACAGTGCTTAAAAAACGCAGATTCATCACTTTCTTCCCCGTCAGGGCTAACGACTTACTCAGTTCTTCTCCATTGATCCCGTCGGAAATAATGATCGCCTCTCTCATAAGACCCTCGTTTCTTGTTTTTTGACCGTTTTACCGTAATACGTCTGATATGACTTTTGACCCCTGTATCATCATTATATCGAAGGGAATTGCCGCCTTCAACTTTCCTGTGCGCTTTCCTGTGTGACCGGTTCTTCTGAAAAAAACATCTTTACAAGCGCTTCCAAAGTCTATATAATCAAAACCGTGTGATACGGTTTTGAATACTACATGCATGTCATTGCGTTTCGGGACAAAACTCCCGCAATTTTGAAGCATTCGGGGTTTTGTACCTTTTGACCCCTGCGTCATTTATCAAATTTTTATATCAGAAAGGAACTCTATCATGGCAAACGATTATGTACTTACCTGTTGCTCTACCTGTGATCTGGGTGACGAACGTCTGGCGGAGCGTGGCATCAGGAAGGCTTATTTCCATGTTATCATCGGAAATGACGACTTCTACGATAATATAGGCGTATCCATCACCCAGGAACAGATGTACAAAAGGATCCTCTCCGGAGAGGAAGGGCACAGTTCCCAGGTCAGCACCGCGCAGTATCTGGAACTCTTTGAGCCGATCCTGGCAGAGGGGAAGGATATCCTTCACCTTACTCTGGCCAGCGGCATCTCCGGCACCATCAACTCCGCGCAGGTCGCGAAAGCCACTCTGGCGGAAAAATATCCGGATCGTAAGATGTATATCGTGGATTCCGCTTCCGCTACCGGAGGTTTCGGTGTCCTGATGGAGATCCTTGCGGATATGCGGGATGAGGGAAAGAGCATCGACGAACTTTATGAGTGGGTGGAAGCCAACAAACTCCGCCAGAACCTCTGGTTCTTCGTATCCGACTTAACCTTCTTAATCCGCGGAGGCCGCGTATCCAAGACATCCGGCACACTCGGCAATCTTTTAAATATCTGCCCTGTCATGCGCTTAAACCCTGACAGCGTCATCGAAGTCATGGAAAAAGTGCGCGGCAAGAAGAAAGTTGCCCGTCGTATCGTTGATATCATGGCCGAACGCGCCGAGAACGGCACGGACTACGACGGCTATTGCATCATCAACCACAGTTCCCCCGAGGAAGCGGAAATAACCAGGGCAATGATCGAGGAAACCTTCCCGAAGTTAAAGGGTAAAGTCATTGTTCGTCTGCTCGGCGGTACCATCGGACTGCACACGGGTCCGGGCGCAGTCGTTCTCTCCTATATGGGAAAAGAAAGAGATCCCTCGACCACATCCTGACAACCTTAGTGTTGTCTTTACCGAATCTTTTGCATACGAAAGGCGGCACCTCCGAGATGATCGGGATGCCGCCCTTTCGCGTTTATAAGCCAAAAATACCTACCGTTTACGGAAATTGTGATATAATAACCCGGGGGATCTGTCTATGAGAAAGAGAAAAAGAAGGAGAGTACAACCCATGAAGATCGGTTCTAATGACGCATGCTGGTGCGGCAGCCAAAAAAAATACAAGAAATGTCATATGGCTTTTGACGACAGGATCAAGACTATCTGTATGGCAAATCACAAGATCATCTCCCCCGATATCGAGATGATCAAAACCAAAGAGCAGTTGGACGGTATTCGCAAAGCCGGCGAGATCAATACCATTATTCTCGATACCGTGGAAGCCCATGTCAAAGAGGGCGTTTCCACCGGGGAGTTAAACCGGATCGTTGAAGAGAAGACCAGAGAGTTAGGCGGTATTCCGGCTCCTTTAAACTACGAGGGATATCCGAAGAGCGTATGTATCTCCATCAACGATGTCGTATGCCACGGGATCCCCGATGAAAAAACGATCTTAAGATCCGGCGACATCGTAAATGTGGACTGTACCACGATCTACAACGGCTATTACGGTGACGCCTCCAGAATGTATATGATCGGCGATGTGGATCCGAGAGCAAAAGAACTCGTGGAGGTAACGAAGTTCGCTCTTGAAGAGGCCGTCCGCCTCGCGCAGCCCTGGACACCCATGGGAGACTTTGCGCACAGGATCTTTGAGATTTCGGTAGAGCACGGATTCTCCGTGGTTCAAAATATCGGCGGACATGGCTGCGGTGTGGACTTCCATGAAGATCCCTGGGTGGCGCACATCGGCGTTCCGGGTACGGGTCATCTGATCGTACCGGGCATGAGTTTTACCATAGAGCCGATGATCAACCTCGGCGGTCCGGAAAATTATACAGATGAAGATGACGGCTGGACGGTACGTACGGAGGATGGATCTTTGTCCGCTCAATGGGAGCATCACCTGATCATTACGGAAAACGGAAATGAGATCATTTCCAGGTAGGGACAAACAGAATACTATGGTCTTATTCAAACAAACTCATTTTTTCTCTCTGCGAAGGCTTAAAAGCCAGGCCAGAGAGTGGATTGCCTGAGCGAATTCTCCGTCCCTGATCATCTCCTCGATCTCCGATGCCTCGTAGAGATGCACTCTTACAAATTCCATTTCATCGAGCTTCTGGGGGCTGACTTTCCGGCAATTTCTTGCCACAAAAAGATACGCGTAATTGTCCGCGATCGTTGCCTCGGAAGGAACCGTCAACAGGTGCCTCCACTCATCGGAAACATATCCCGTCTCCTCCTCCAGTTCGCGTTTGGCCGTCTCTAAGGCATCCTCCGTCGTGATCGTATGAAGGGGATCTTTTGTATATCCTTCCTTCCCGTCGATCGCGATCCCTCCGGCCACAAATTCCGTTGTCACCCGATCGATCCCGTGGCGATACTGCCTTACGCAGAGATACTTCCCCTCCTCATCGCTGGCTACCACCACAACGTAACTCCTTCTGCTGAATCCGTAATACGGCTCAAATTCATTTCCGTCCGGCATACGCAGCCGGATCTTCTTAAAATCGATCCACTCATCCGTAATTACATGTTCTACCTCCACCGGGGTGCACCGGAGCGCCTCATTCTCTTTTTCGAGCAGGGTTTCGGCTGTTGTGCCGGGTGTTGTGTTCTGTTCCGTGTTGGGTTCCGTGTTGGGTTCTGTGTTGGGTTCCGTTTTCTGTTCTTTCTCCGCTATCATCTCATCCTCCGTTTATGTATATTTTGATGTTAAGGTCAAAAGAATCTTTTGCCTCCAACCTGATCTATTGTAGTATTACCTGTTTCTGTCATAAGGTGCTGTATTCCCGGTTGACAATCCGGTTGACAATTCTGCGCAACAATATATCCTCACAAAAAGTAATTATCAACATTTCCACATAATATAGAGTCCCGGGGTTTGCCATCCACATTGGCTGGTTTTAGCCATTTGTCTGCCAAAACATCCGATTTTCCACAGCATTTATCCACAATCTTTGTCGACAACGTGGATAACTTTGCTTTTTTTACACATTTTCCCTTGGGCTATTGTCTGAAAATATCGTCTCCATCCCCTAATTGAGGATACACCTTAACCTCTTACAATCCCGTAAATACGTGTTTCGTAAGGGCGTAAAACGGACGCTTTTCCGCGCTCCGCATAGTTTCCGAGCAGAAGTTTTTTCTTACATCCCGCATACTCAGCCGGAATATGGAAAGGGATCTCCTTCTCCGTAAAGTTACACAGCACCAGTACCGCCTGCTTTTCGTAACGCCTTGAATACTCGTACAGATCCGCCCGCTTCTCTTCATGCTCCCTGTAATCCCCGTAAAGAAGCGTTTTGCTGTGCTTTCTCAAAGCCAGTGCGCGACGGTAGAAATTTAAAATGCTCTCCGGATCTTTCTCCTCATCCGCCACATTGATCTTCTTATAATTCGGATTGACATAGAACCACGGCTTTACGGTGGAAAAACCCGCGTATTTTCCGGCGCTCCACTGCATCGGCGTACGGGCGGAGTCGCGGCTGGACAAATGGATCCTCTTCATCCTTTTCTTTTCCGGATCCTTCGTATGGTAGCGCTCGTAGTTGGTCTTTGAAGATACATCGATATAGCGGTCGATGGAGCGCAGACGGATATTGGTCATGCCGATCTCCTGACCCTGGTAGATAAAAGGCGTTCCCCTCTGAAAGAGAAATGCCGCCGCTAACATCGTTCCGCTTTCTCTGTGAAAACGCTCGTTTCCGTAACGGCTGATGATCCTCGGGTGATCATGATTTTCGAGATACAGTGAATTCCACCCTTCTTTTGCCAGCGCCTTTTGCCATTTGCTCCAGGCCTTTTTTAACTTCCTGAGGTCAAAGGGTCGATGCATATATTCCGTATAGAGACAGTCTGCCATCATGTGGTCAAAGGAAAACATCATATCTAACGACTTGGTCGCCCCGGTTAAATACTTCGCCGCGGATTTTACGGAAGTCATCGGACCTTCACCGATCTGGAAGCAGTCATACTCCTCGCAGACCTTTCGAAACTCCGCCATATATTCATGGATATGCGGACCGTCTTTGTAATACGGCATCCCGTTGGCCACCGGCACAAAGGGAAGTCCGTCGGGAAGTCCCTCCGCTTTGGAGATAAAATTGATCACATCTTCTCTGAATCCATCCACCCCCATATCCAGCCAGAAGCGAAGAATTCCCTTCACTTCCTCCCGCACCTTGGGATTATCCATATTCAGATCGGGCTGCTTCTTCGCAAAAAGATGCAGATAATACTGTCCTCGGGTCTCGTCATACTCCCATGCTTCCCCCTCAAAGAGGCTGTCCCAGTTGTTCGGGGGCACCTTCCCGTCCGGACCTTTTCCGTCCCGCCAGATATAATAATCACTGTATGGATTGTCCTTCCCTTTCCGGCTTTCCAAAAACCAGGGGTGCTCATCGGAGGTGTGGTTGACCACCAGATCCATGATCACCTTTAGACCCAGCTCGTGCGCTCTGTGGAGCACTTTTTTAAACTGATCCATATCGCCGTAATCCGGATGGATGTTGCGGTAATCAGAGATATCGTATCCGAAGTCCGCATTGGGTGATGGGTAAATGGGCGAAAACCAGATACCGTCCACGCCAAAAAGCATCGGCAGCAGAAGCACAGCCCCAAGCTCGAAAACAAATGTCCGTAAAAAGGCGATCAGCGCCGATACCTCGCCGTTACTCAGAGCTGTAAAGAGAGAGGAACTGAAAATAGCCACGCCCGTGAACAGATACGCGGCAGAAACAATTCTGAATGCATGCACGGCGTCCGGCACCAGCGTTGCCGCGCCTTGCAGAAACAGGGCGGAAAGTGGATGAGCAAGCAATTCAGAGAGAACAAACATCGCAGCGGACGTGAGTCCGATGAGGAACAGACTCTTTTTTCTCAGGTTCCGGAGTTCCCCGTGATTCTGCGCGCCGTAATGATAGCTGATTACCGGCCCGATCCCGTTGGAATAGCCTACAAAGATAGCGGAGAAAATCAGACTGACATACATCAGCAGTCCGTAGATGACGATACCGTCTTCGCCCGCGTATTTGAGCAGCTGCACATTGTAGATGATCCCCACGAGAGACCCGGCGGCCTCGGCCATGAATTCCGAGGAGCCGTTTGTGCAGCATTTGATCAGCGCCCCGCCATCCCATACAG
>CALDIE010000197.1 GCA_937901625.1 uncultured Lachnospiraceae bacterium | reverse complement strand
TATGGAGCATGAGGCACAGTTTAAGACGAGGGGATAAAAGTATGTTTGCTCGAATGATCTTAAAAGCATTTGTCAGACAATGGAAAAAAATGGCCATGATCGCGTTTACCATTGCGCTGGGAGCATCATTGGCAACGGCTATGTTATCCGTCATGATGGATGTGGGCGATAAGGTAAAGCAGGAATTAAAAACCTATGGTGCCAATATTACCGTTGTGCCGAAGAGTTCTTCGGTGATCAGCGAACTTTATGATGTGGATGGGGAGAACCTTACGGATGATTATCTGGCGGAGTCGGAACTGGGGAATATCAAAACCATTTTCTGGACTTTAAACATTGTCGATTATACTCCGTTTATTTCAACGCAGGTAACACTTCCGGATAATGATACGGTGAAGGTAAGCGGCAGCTGGTTTCATCATCATATGCTTTTACCGACCGGTGAAGAGCTGGATGCGGGGATACGATCCCTTCGCAGCTGGTGGACGATCGTTGAAGGAGACTGGATGGATGAACAGGACGGAAATACAGAACCTGCCTGCATGATCGGCGTTGAACTGGCACAAAGCAAAGGTTATCATGCCGGAGATACGATACATGTATGCGGATCCGCATCGGAAGCTGATCTGTATATTCAGGGTATCTATGAATCCGGTGAAGAAGATGACAGTATCATCTATACAACCGTTGATATGGCACAGGCTTTAGGAGATCTGGAAGATAAGATCGACAGTATTGAAGTATCCGCATTGACAAACCCGGATAATGAACTGGCCTTGAAAGCAGCGAGAGATCCCAATTCTCTTTCAATCGCGCAACAGGAAGTATGGTATTGTACGGCTTATGTAAGTTCGATCTGTTATCAGATCGAAGAGGTGATCACCGATTCGGTGGCATCCCCTGTTCGACAGGTAGCTGACTCCGAAGGGCAGATCCTCGAAAAGATGCAGCTTTTGATGATCTTGATCACAATCCTTTCCATGATCGGAGCGGCTCTCGGTATCTGCAATCTGGTGACGGCTTCCGTTATGGAAAGGTCTCAGGAGATCGGACTTATGAAGGCAATTGGTGCGCACAATGCCGCGATCAACGGATTGATCCTTACGGAGATCATGTGCTCTGCGATCATCGGATGTTTTGCCGGATTTTTTGCTGGTATCGGTTTCGCGCAGATCATCGGACACAGTGTATTTGAATCCGCGATCACATTAAGACCGATGGTAATACCGATGGTGATCGTACTGGTGATCCTGGTTACACTGATCGGGTGTATCCCCGCAATACGTATGTTGCTTAAATTAAGTCCGACCGAAGTATTGCACGGAAGATAAGGAGCTTAAGATGAGTAAGAGAAAATTCTACTTTCGGATGATTACAGCTTCTCTGTTAAGAAGGCGATCACGTATGGTCATTGCCCTCTTAGCGATAGCGATCGGGGCAACCATTCTTTCGGGACTCGTAATGGTTTACTATGACGTTCCCAGACAGTTAAGCGCACAGTTTCGTAATTACGGCGCTAACATGATCGTTACTGCTTTAGGAGAGGGGATAGATCAGGAAACCATGGACAATGTTATCTCCATGATCGATCCCGGGGACTTAGTCGGTGCTACCGCGTATCGCTACCAGACGATCAGGATCAACAACCTTCCCATTATGGCGGCGGCCATGGATCCGGAAGCGGCTAAAAAGACCAGCCCGTTCTGGATGGTGGACGGCGAATGGCCGCAAGCCGACGGTGAGATCATGATCGGTAAGAATGTTGCGACTACCTACAATGTCCGGATCGGAAATACGCTTACATGTACATATACCCCGGAAGCCGGGGACGGAGCTGACTTTGTATTCGATAATTATCTGGATTTAAAAATCTGCGGAATACTGGATACCGGTGGAAAAGAAGAAGATTATGTATATATGAGTACAACGGATCTTGCGACTCTCACAGGGCAGGAGACGAAATATGATATCTGTGAGTTCTCCATATCGGGCTCCGCTGAATCTCTTAAACACTACGCCGAATCGATCAACGCATCCACGGATGCCGTAAATGCCAGACTGGTTAAGCGTGTGACAGAGTCCGAGACCAAGGTGTTAAGTAAGCTTCAATCGCTGGTTTTGCTGGTTACGATCGTAGTTTTAATACTGACAATGATCTGTGTCGGGACTACGATGACTGCCGTTGTGGCCGAGCGCCGTAAAGAGATCGGTCTTCGAAAGAGTCTTGGCGCTGACAATCGAAGCATTATTGCGGAGTTTATGGGCGAAGGAATCCTGTTGGGCGCCTTTGGTGGATTCCTGGGAGCATTTCTTGGCTTTGCATTTGCGCAGGTCGTTTCCTATAATGTTTTTAACAGTTCCATTCGCTTTGTGGGTTGGATGATCCCCTTAAGTATCCTGTCTTCCGTGATCGTTACGGGTATTGCCTGTCTGATCCCTATCCGGAGCGCTACCGAGATCGATCCTGCCCTGGTTTTGAAAGGAGAATGATGATGAGTCTGTTAGAATTAAAAAATGTATCTAAGATCTACGGTAACCTCCATGCTTTGGATAACGTTAGTCTGAAAGTGGAAAAGGGCGAGTGGGTTGCGATCATGGGACCTTCCGGTTCCGGAAAAAGTACCATGATGAATATCATCGGAGCTCTTGATAAAGCCAGTGAAGGTCAGATCTTACTTGACGGTATCGATATTGAAAAGTTAAGCGCTAAAGAACTTACGGATATCCGCAGGGATAAGATCGGTCTGATCTTCCAGCAGTTCCATCTGGTGAACTATCTTACAGCCGTGGAGAATGTGA
>CALDIE010000196.1 GCA_937901625.1 uncultured Lachnospiraceae bacterium | reverse complement strand
TATTGCCGTAAGAAAGTCCTCCGTTTGAAAAATCAAGGCTCGAAGCAAAGCCTCCCAGGAAAAAAACCGTGAGGGCCGCGCAGGCGACATAGATTATGATCAGCGATATCCCTCTTATAACTTTTTTATTCTTTAAAGTATCAAGGAGAAAGGTGCCGAAAACTATCATGCCGCAGATCGGAAGAAAATAGATATGGATCGATGCGGCGAGCACCCCGAGGATCGCGGTCCTTATCATTATTTCTCTATCAGAGGTACCGAAGCAGATAAGAAGAAAGATCTCAACCGAAAAAAGAACAAGGAACTGTCCCCCAAGAGCCTCATGGGTAAAGGTTCTTATTATCATTGCAGGAACCATTACAAAAAAGAGAGCACCTGTAAAAACGGTAAAAAAATTTTCCGTAAATCTTTCAAAGATATGTGCCGCGATCCATGTGTTTAGAACAAAGCAAAGCAGGGTCCAGAGTCCGAAGTACTGAAAATCCGCCGGAAGGATCGGGGAGAGCAGCTTAAAAAAGACGGCGAGAAAGGGAATCGAATCGGTAAAGATTATAGAGACGCTGTCGGGATAGGTTGCTCCGTTAAAAAGTCCTAAGGGAAACTGCCAGGGGCTGTTCCTGAAGGAGACCCATCCGAAATAGTGCTGGATACTGTCTCCAAATCTGTAATAAAGCCTGATATTAAAGGGATTAAGAGCGGATTTTCCGTAGATCAAAAAGCACGTCGCAACGGAAAAGACGAAGAGGGCAGCGTATAATATTATCCGGCTAAAAATTGTTTTCTCTTTGTTTTCGATCATAAAGCTTTTCCGTTCCCCTTGTTACATCTTTGAAAAATAAAGCAACACAAAAACACAGATTGCGTACGCGATCATTAAAGCCGACCTTACAATCATTAAAAATATATACGACGGATGATAACTCACCAAAAGTGTGATCTGTAATTTCGACGACATCTTGTATAATAGCATGTCGTTGTTTGGTTTTCCACAGGATTTGTGACGAAAACCGTAAGAATTTGACCATTGTAATGAATAGTGATATATTTTTTCCCATGGAAGCGAAGGTCAGAGAAAAAAATACGGGGCTTTGCCTTATTAGAATCCTTGCCGCATTTCTTGTGGTATGTTTTCACTTTCATTCCAACCGGGATCATTATCCGAGACCCTATATTTTTCTACGGGAGCTTGCGGTATCAATGTTCCTTATAATGTCCTTTTACCTCGGGAAAAAGACCATCTTTTCCACAGATACGGCGGGGCAGAAAAAGAAACTTAAAAGACAGCTTGTACCATATCTTTTCTGGGGCGCCGCGGCGTGGTGCTATATGTTCATCGCAGGAAACCTTTTAAATCTTACGGAGCATGTCACCCCCGGAAATTTGATCTGGCAGATTTTAACAGGCTGTGTTGAAAATGTGGATCCGCCCCTTTGGTATCTTTGGCAGAGCATGGCGCTTATGCTTCTCTTTATCCTTATCTACAGGATCTTTAAAGAAAAAGCCACTGTTGTTATTTTATTATCACTTGTCGTAATATGCTACATCCTTCAGTACACGGGGATAAATTTTAACTTCTTTTCGGGGCAGAGATATGAGATCAAAAATATGCTGGCTACCAAAATAGCGGTAACCATCTATGGTGCATCCGATGACATAATCATAACTGTAATGCTGGGAGTCGGCACCAACGGTATCGTAAGCAATTACCGCATGATATCCTCTAAGCTGCAGGAGCTTTTGTTATCGGCTTTTAACTCTCTGCAGGCCAGCATCGGCAACCTGGTATATGACCGGGAATCAGACCGTGGTATCCCATTTTTCAAGGCTTTTGACCTGAGCGGATTCTTTTTGGCGCTTGTTTCGGCTTCGGGTGTTATGTGTCTGTGTCAGGAGCTTGTCGTATTATGGCTGCATAATACGGATCTGCTTTTACCGTATTCTTTTGTGGCGGCGTTGTCGCTCAATCTATTCATAGCCATACAGAACAACCCAATGACGTATTTCAGAAATTCCCTCGGTCACTTTGAAACCGACCGCAATTATATGATAGCCGCGGCCTTGATAAATGTAATACTGTCGATCATACTGGGCTTGTCCATAGGATTGACGGGGATTATGATCGCTACGGTCATAGGCCATCTGTTCATATATCTTGGCAGATGCGTAGTGGTTCACAAGTATTTTCTTCGTGAAAGGCTTACCGGCTATTGTCTGTCAGTGCTTTTTAGGATCGGCCTTTTGGCGGTGAGCGTGATCATAACTATGTACATAGGTGATCTCATCAGACCGCACATCAACAGCGGCATTGTCTTTTTCCTGATCAAAGGAATAATAAGCGTAGCCGTCTCTGTATGCATATTTCTGATCGTATATTCACGTTCGGAGAGTTTTAAGACCATACTGCAGTATGCGCATACTGCCCGTGATATCCTAAAAAACAGAAGATCAAAAGGCGTTACAAAAGAGTGATCGCGATAAGCGCCGGCATAGATATCATAAGTGGATACGCGTAACGCAGATCGGCAGCAAGCGGCGTAGCGATCATAACAGTCAGGATTATGGCTACTACCGGCAGGTATACTAACAGCGTTTGATATGATCCGCCCCGCAATATGATCACGCATATACCGAGCATAAGCAGTTGGAAGCATGCGCCCGGGCTGTAGAGAATAGCATATACCGGCAGCATCCTGTGCAGCTTATAGACTATCTCATTCACCTTGATGCGTATAGTGGCGCCAAGGTCCGGCTTGGGTTCAAGACCGCTGTGATTGGGTAATATCCCATAGAATTCGGTCTGTTCGGGGAGCATAGTCGTATAATATCCCCTCGTAATATCGGCGTAGGCACGCAGATATGCTATCGGATTTTTAAGACCGATCCTGATCCAGAGTCCCAGATACTGCGCTTTGTGGCTTTCCAGATACGCGCTGTCACCGAATATGAGCCATTGCTCCGTCGGATCCGCTCCGCCGGGAGTATATTCATTTCTTAAGTATTCGGATATGTTGATCCTCTCTATCATCTCCATATCCGACGGGCTGATATCGCCGTTATTGTGGATCACATAAGCGATCTGCTGCAGCGGTATCGGCAGATTGTAGGCAAACGCATTTTCGCCCACCTGATAAGCGTCCTGGATGGGGCCTTTGATAACCGCTGTCAGGATCACGATACAGGCGGCGATAAGTACCGGTATCCTGTTAGCCTTAGTTCTAAGCGCATAAACCGTGATCACCATTAGCGTCAGTATGAATGCATAGTAACCGTTAGGACGAAGCAGGCATGTACCCAGACCGCTTATGCCAAAGATCACCCAGTCCCTTACGGGTGTCTTACCGGGCATACCCTGTTCTTTATTTGCTTCTCTGCACCAGAGCCTGTATATGGTTATGATAAGTACCAAGACTGATGCTCCAAAGAGCACGTCTTTCCACATGGTTATGGCGTACGCTTCGTTATACGGATACAGAACGTATCCGAGCCAAAGAAGGATGCGTCCTCCCCTGCCGGCCTTG
>CALDIE010000195.1 GCA_937901625.1 uncultured Lachnospiraceae bacterium | reverse complement strand
GCGGACAGCTCTACTTTGGCGCTGACTTAAATAAGGTTCTGGTGAGCGCGGAAGATGAGATGAAGTCCATGGGCGATGAATACATATCGGTGGAACACCTGTTTTTATCTATGATCGCCAACCCGAACCGTGAGATCAAAGAGATCTTTCGTGAATACGGTATCACCAGAGAACGTTTTTTAGGCGCTTTGGCGACGGTTCGCGGGAATCAGCGGGTTGTATCGGACAATCCGGAAGCAACCTATGATACGCTTGAAAAATACGGACAGGACCTGGTTGAGAAGGCCGGATCGCAAAAGCTCGATCCTGTGATCGGGCGTGACGCTGAGATCCGTAACGTGATCCGCATCCTTTCCAGAAAGACCAAGAACAATCCGGTATTGATCGGTGAGCCGGGCGTCGGTAAAACGGCTGTTGTGGAAGGACTGGCTCAGCGTATCGTCCGTGGAGATGTCCCGCAGGGATTAAAGGATAAGAAACTTTTTGCGCTCGATATGGGCGCTTTGGTAGCGGGCGCTAAGTACCGCGGAGAATTCGAGGAGAGACTAAAAGCTGTTCTGGAGGAGGTAAAAAAGTCCGAAGGTCAGATCATCCTCTTTATCGATGAGCTTCATACCATCGTAGGTGCCGGAGCCTCGGAGGGTTCCATGGATGCCGGCAATATGTTAAAACCCATGCTGGCACGCGGAGAACTTCATTGCATCGGAGCGACGACGCTTGATGAATATCGCAAATATATCGAGAAAGATCCGGCTCTCGCAAGGCGTTTCCAGCCGGTTATGGTGGATGAGCCTACGGTGGAGGATACGATCTCCATTCTGCGCGGACTTAAGGACCGCTATGAGGTATACCACGGGGTTAAGATTCTCGATAACGCGCTGGTAAGCGCCGCGACCCTTTCACACCGCTATATTACGGACCGTTTCCTGCCGGATAAGGCGATCGACCTGGTTGATGAAGCCTGCGCCATGATCAAAACCGAACTCGATACCATGCCCACGGAGTTAGATGAGGCTTCGCGCAGGATCACCCAGATGGAGATCGAAGTGACGGCTTTAAAGAAAGAAGACGACTCCTTAAGCAAAGAGCGCCTGGAGGCGTTAAGTAAGGAGCTTGCGGAGGAAAAGGAAGAATACGAAAAAGCCAAAGCGCAGTGGGAAAATGAAAAGAACGCGGTGGAAAAACTCTCAGCCATCCGTGAGCAGATCGAGTCGGTCAACAACCAGATCCAGATCGCTCAGAGGGAAGGTAATTACGAAAAGGCTGCGGAGTTATCCTACGGGACATTGCCGCAGTTAAAGAAAGAGCTGGAAGAAAAGGAGGAGGTAGTCCGCAGAAAAGAGGATCGTCTGGTACATGAGAATGTTTCCGAGGATGAGATAGCGAAGATCATCTCCAGATGGACAGGTATTCCGGTTACAAAACTGACGGAATCCGAGCGGAATAAGACGCTCCATCTCGATGAAGAGCTGCACAAGCGCGTTGTCGGACAGGATGAGGCGGTAACAAAGGTTACGGAAGCCATCATCCGCTCCAAAGCGGGTATCAAAGATCCTTCCAAGCCGATCGGGTCGTTTCTGTTTCTTGGACCTACCGGCGTAGGTAAGACGGAACTGGCCAAGTCGCTGGCGGAAACCTTATTTGATGATGAGAGCAATATGGTCCGGATCGATATGAGCGAATATATGGAGAAACACTCCGTTTCAAGGCTCATCGGAGCGCCCCCGGGATATGTCGGCTATGACGAGGGAGGGCAGTTAACGGAAGCGGTGCGCAGAAAACCTTACTCTGTAGTCCTTTTTGACGAGGTGGAAAAGGCGCATCCGGATGTGTTCAATATCCTTTTACAGGTTCTCGATGACGGGCGGATCACGGATTCGCAGGGCAGGACCGTTGACTTTAAGAATACGATCCTGATCATGACATCCAATATCGGCGCGCAGTCGTTGTTAGAAGGGATCGACGAGGACGGTAATATCACAAAACAGGCGGAAAATGAAGCCATGGGGCTTTTGAGGGCGCATTTCAGACCGGAGTTTTTAAACCGTCTCGATGAGATCATCCTCTTTAAGCCTTTGACGAAGGAAAACATCAGCGGTATCATCTCCCTGATCATGAAGGATCTTAACAGACGTTTGGAAGATAAGGAGATCACCGTGGAAGTAAGTCCCGAGGCGGAGCACTTTATCATCGAAAACGGCTACGATCCGATCTACGGAGCAAGACCGTTAAAGCGCTTCATCCAGAAGAGCGTAGAGACCCTTTCTGCCAGGGCGATCCTGTCCGGAACGGTACATACCAAAGATACGATACGGATCGAATTAAACGGCGATACCTTAGAGGCGGTATGTTCTTAAAAACCAATCGACCCCCTGTCCGCATTGCGGGCGGGGGGTCTTTTTGGTATAATGAGCGCGTCGGGGTCTTTTGGATTTTGACAGCACCGAACACAAAAGGAGAGGATAAATACAATGTCAGCATTGGAACGTTTTTTACGTTATGTGGCAATAGATACCGGGTCGGATAGCGGGTCTGATGGCTATCCCAGCACAGCGGGACAGTGGGACCTGTTGAATCTTCTGGCAAAGCAGTTACGCGAGATGGGCGTGCCGGATGTACGCCAGGATCCGACGTACGGTTGTGTTTACGCGACTTTACCGGGAAACTGTCTTCAAAGGACGATTCCCTCTGTCGGCTTTATCGCGCATGTGGATACATCGGAAGCGATGAGCGGAAAAGATATCCGTCCCCGCATCATAAAGGACTTTGACGGAGAGGATATCTGCTTAAATGAAGAAAAGGGGATCTATACGCGTATGGAGGATTTCCCGGAGATGCGTTCCCTAAAGGGAAAGACGATCGTGGTAACGGGCGGAACGACGCTTCTAGGCTCGGATGATAAGTCCGGCGTTACCGAGATCATGGAGATGCTTGCGTATTTTACGGAGCACCCCAAGGAAGTTCACGGAAATATCTGCGTGGCATTCACCGCGGATGAGGAGACCGGGCGCGGCGTGGATCATTTTGATGTATCCGGCTTTGGCGCCGTATACGCGTACACGGTAGACGGAGACCGTCTGGGCGATATCTCCTGCGAGTGCTTCAATGCGGCCGGAGTTAAAGTGACGGCAAAGGGATGCAGCGTCCATCCGGGCGACGCGTATCATAAGATGAAGAACGCGCTTTTTATATTGATGGATCTGCAGGGAAGACTTCCCGGGGCAGAGTGCCCGGAATGTACGAAAGACAGGGAAGGATTTTACCACCTTACGGACGCAAGAGGTGATGTGGAGAGCGCGGTGGCGCATTATATCATCCGTGATCATGATACGGACCGGTTTGAGGAGAGAAAGCGCGTCTTTATGGAGGCCTGCGCGGCTACAGAAGAGAAGTTCGGCAAGGGATGCCTGGAGGTTAAGATAGAGGATCAGTACCTGAACATGAAACCGGTGATCGATAGGCATCCCATTGTAATGCAAAAGGCATACGCCGCCATGGAAAAGGTGGGGATCGAGGTTAAGGAGCAGCCCATCCGCGGCGGTACCGACGGCGCGAGACTTACCTTTATGGGCTTACCCTGTCCGAATCTCGGGACGGGTGGCGCAAACTTTCACGGGAAGCATGAATACCTTTGTGTGGAAGAGATGGAGACTACGATCGAGCTCTTAAAGCAGATCGTTAGGGAATACGCGGCAGAATAGAGGAGATGTTCATGAGGGCGGCACAAACGAAAGCGCGGGAAAAGAAAAAGGAATGGAGATTTTGGCTGTACGGATATATGGCCGCGTTTTTTATGCTCTTTATCTTATCTTCCTGCGGTAACGATCGACGGATCGTTTTAACGACCGGATTTGATAAAGGGGAAATCTTCAGGCTGGAGGGTGTTTCCTGTATGCAGGCGGAAGCCCTGGTTTATATGACCAATATGCGGAATCAATATGAAAATACCTTCGGTTCGCAGATCTGGTCGACGGATGTGGGAGACCGCTCCCTTCAGGAGACGGTAAAACAGACCGTTCTTGCGAGGCTGGCCAAGATCAAGATGATGAATCTGATGGCGGCAGAATACGGCATTGTATTGACTAAGGAAGAGGAAAATGCCGCGGAAACAGCGGCAAAAGAGTATTTCACGTCCCTCTCAAAGGAAGAGATCGAAGCCATGGGCTCCGTTACGCGCGCTCAGATCGAGCAGATGTATCGGGAGTATGCTCTGGCGGAGAAGTTATATGACCATATCGTGGAGAACGTCAATCCGGAGTTTAGTGATGACGAAGCCAGAAGTGTGGTTCTTGAACAGATTTTTATCGCGAACACGACAGACGGAAGCGATGCGGGAAACAGTGAGGGGAATGTCAGCACATCAGGTGCTCTTTCCGTAGCGAAGGCCTTGTATAACCGGATGCGCGAAGAGGATGTTCCCTATGATGAGATCGCCGGAGAGTATAACCAGGCCGAGAGTCCTACGATCACGGTCTGCAGAGGAGATCTGGAACCGGAGATCGAGGAATATGTCTTTTCTATGGGTGAAAACCAGATCAGTACCGTTTTGGAAGCACAGGACGGATGCTATATCTTCCGCTGTATCAGTACCAATGACGAGACGCAGACACAGCAGCGCAAGGAGGAAATGGTCAGAGAGGCTAAGATGGAAGCCTTTGACAGCGCCTATGAAACTTTCAGCAGCGGAAAACAGTGTTATTTAAACGAAGAACTCTGGAACAGTCTGGTGTTTCCTTCGGATGTATCGGTCACCACGGACAGTTTCTTTGCGGTTTATGAAAAGTATTTCGGGTAAGCAGGACTATTATTAGCACTCAATCAAAATGAGTGCTAATTTTTTCTTGACTTTCCAAAAACAGGGGTTTAAACTAAGTAAAGAAAAAAGCAAGAAAGGACGTGACCTAGTATGGAAAATAAGCAGGGAAGTTTATCGATCAACAGTGAGAATATTTTTCCCATAATAAAGAAGTGGCTTTATTCTGACCATGACATCTTTTACAGAGAGTTGGTCAGCAACGGTTGTGATGCCATCACGAAGTTAAGAAAACTGGATATGATGGGTGAGTATACACTCCCCGGGGATTACAAGGGAAAGATCACGGTTGAGGTGAGTCCCGAAGATAAAACGATCATCGTTACGGATAACGGTTTGGGAATGACGTCTGATGAAGTGGAAGAGTACATCAATCAGATCGCTTTTTCCGGAGCGACGGACTTTTTGGAGAAATACAAGGATAAGGCCAACGAAGACCAGATCATCGGACACTTCGGCCTGGGCTTCTATTCCGCGTTTATGGTTTCCGATGAAGTGGAGATCGATACGCTTTCCTATAAGGAAGGCGCCACTCCCGTTCACTGGGTATGTGACGGCGGTACAACGTTTGAGATGGGAGACGGGGACCGAAGCGAGATCGGTACGAAGATCACACTCCATGTTACGGAGGATTGCTTAAAGTTCTGTAACAAGTATGAGGCTGAGGAAGTGCTTCGCAAGTACTGTTCCTTTATGCCGTATGAGATCTTTTTATCCAAGACCGGTGAGGAACTGACCGAAGTGATCGATCAGGAGGAAAAGCTCGATACGGATGTGGTGATCGAAACATTGCCGCAGGAGACCAGGGAAGGCGAGGAGCCTAAGCCCGACCGCTTAAAGATTAAGAAGCGTCCCGTGGCCTTAAATGATACCCTCCCTCTTTGGGCAAAGCATCCCAATGAGTGTACCAAAGAGGAGTATCTTGAATTTTACCGCAAGGTCTTCCATGATTACAAGGAGCCCTTGTTCTGGATCCATTTGAACATGGACTATCCGTTCAACTTAAAGGGAATCCTTTACTTCCCGAAGATCAATATCGAGTATGAGTCGATCGAAGGCGTGATCAAGCTCTACAACAATCAGGTATTTATTGCGGATAATATCCGTGAAGTCATCCCGGAGTTTCTGATGCTCTTAAAGGGTGTGATCGATTGCCCGGATCTCCCGTTAAACGTATCCCGTTCCGCATTGCAAAATGACGGCACGGTTAAGAAGATCTCCGAATACATCACCAAGAAGGTGGCGGATAAGTTAGCCGGTCTTTGCAAGACCGAGAAAGATGAATACATCAAGTACTGGGAGGACATCAGTCCTTTCATCAAGTACGGCTGCTTAAAGGACGATAAGTTCTGCGAGAAGATGACGGACTATATTCTCTTCCGTAATCTGGACGGCAATTACATGACCTTGCCGGAGTGTCTGGAAGTAAAGCCCATCGACCCGGATCTGGAGGATGAAGAGACCGCTAAGAAATTAGAGGAAGCGGGCACAGCGACCGATGCTGACGGAAACAGTGTAGAAGCGGAAGTAGTGGAAGAGGAAAACGAAGAGGAAGCGGAGCCTAAGGAAAAGACGATCTACTATGTGACCGATGAACAGCAGCAGAGCCAGTACATCAATATGTTCAAAAAGGCCGGCAAAGAGGCTGTGATCATGAAGGATACCATCGATCAGCCGTTTATGCAGCAGCTCGAGAGTAAGAATGAGGGCATCCTGTTTAGACGGATCGATGCGGATCTTACGGATGACTTGCGTGCAAAGACCGGAAAGAAGGCCAAAGAAGAGCTTGAAGCCATGACGAAAGAACTGGAAAAGATCTTTAAGAGCGCCATCAAGAAGGAAAATATCACGGTTAAGGTTGAAAAGTTAAAGAATAAAGAGATCTCTTCGATCTTAACGATCTCCGAGGAAAGTCGCAGAATGCAGGATATGATGAAGATGTACGCTATGCAGGGCATGCCGATGATGGGCGGTATGGGCCGTGAAGGTCAGACACTTGTATTAAACGCGAACAACAAGCTGGTTTTGAAGATCTTAGAGGAAAAGGAAGGCGAGAATGTGAAGCTCTTATGTGAGCAGCTCTACGACCTCGCGTTATTGCAAAACGCCCCTTTGGAGCCGGAGGCAATGACCAAGTTCATCGCAAGAAGCAATAAGATAATGATGATGCTGGCAG
>CALDIE010000194.1 GCA_937901625.1 uncultured Lachnospiraceae bacterium | reverse complement strand
CTTCCGATCTGATACAAATGGGATCGTGGTCCGGGAAGCGGCAGCCTGTGGTCTGGCAAGTGTTCTGATCAGGGATTCCTGCGCGGCCGAAGGGATCACGGACGCTCAGAACGGATTTCTGATCGAGGAAAACGCGTCTTCCATGGCTGCGCTTTTAAAAACCCTGGCTTCTTCGATCGATAAGATGCGCGACGCCGGTCAGCCCGCGATGGATGAGATCTACATTTCCTGGGAAGACAGTGTTACGGCCGCTTACGAGCGCTACGGAGAATTGTTGAAAGAAAAATATTACGGACACCTAAAGCCCCGTAAGAAAGTTGCCTCGGATTATTTTCTGGAAGTAACGGGAAGTCTGGCGGAGGCAGCGGAGCAGTTGATCTACTATCCCAGAAAGATCCTCCGCGACACGGTAGATACCGTCGATACGGAACTGCAGGCAGTCCGTTCCGGTCAGGGTGGTATTTTCTTTGAAGGTATGCTGGATAACGCCCTCGAGAAATACGAGGAGATCTACAAAGAGCGCGAACACCACTTTGGCTTAAGACACCGGTTAAAGAAGTACGACGACGGAGCGGAATAAGCGTTGCGACCACGGCAGAGAGTGATCCGACCACGGCAGAGAGCGACATGACCACGGCAGAGAGAGGCACGACCACAACAAAAAAAGAATGACAAATGCCCTCTCTGACAGTACAATGAGTTTGACTGTGTAAAAAGCAGAAAAACAAACATTTATATTAAGAAGAAAGGGTTGACGGCTATGTTTATTAAAGTGTTGTTGCTTGTCGTGTTTTTTGCCGTGATGATAGGGATAGGATTCTATTCCCGCAGCAAGGCAAAAAATGTCAATGATTATGTTCTGGGCGGACGAAGTGTAGGTCCATGGATCTCTGCGTTCGCGTTCGGAACATCCTACTTTTCTTCTGTGGTATTCATCGGCTACGCGGGACAGTTTGGATGGAAATACGGATTGGCTTCCACCTGGATCGGTCTCGGCAACGCCTTCATCGGAAGCCTTCTGGCGTGGCTGGTGCTTGGCAGACGTACTCGTGTGATGACGCAGAAGCTGGACGCAAAGACGATGCCGGAATATTTCGGAAAGAGATATGATTCCGAGGCGCTTCGTATTGTCGGTTCCGTGATTGCCTTCGTTTTCCTGGTTCCCTATACAGCCGGCGTCTATAACGGTCTCTCCAGGCTGTTTGGTATGGCATTTTCTATTGATTACAGGGTGTGCGTGATCGTGATGGCGATCCTTACAGGCTTGTATGTGGTTCTGGGTGGATACATGGCTACGGCGTTAAATGATTTTATTCAGGGCATCATCATGCTGGTCGGTATCTGCGCCGTGATCTTTTCCGTACTTGCGGGACAGGGCGGATTCTTAAATGCCATCAAGGCACTTTCGGAAGTGGAGACGGATCCCCTGGTGACAACGGCCGCGTTGGTTAACGGAAAAGGACTGTTTGCGAGTTTCTTTGGACCTGATCCGCTCAACCTCCTGGGAGTTATCGTTTTAACATCCCTGGGAACCTGGGGATTGCCGCAGATGGTGCATAAGTTCTATGCGATCAAGGACGAAAAGGCCGTAAAGACCGGTACCGTGGTATCTACATTTTTCGCGATCATTATTTCCGGCGGATGTTATTTTTTAGGCGGCTTTGGCCGGCTCTTTTCCGGTTTTTCCGAGATCTATAAGGCGGACGGATCCGTTGCGTACGATTCCATCGTGCCTACGATGCTTTCCACACTTCCCGATGTACTGATCGGCGTGGTTGTGGTACTGGTATTTTCGGCATCCATGTCGACACTGTCCTCTCTGGTGCTGACATCCAGTTCGACCTTAACGCTGGATCTGATCAAACCCCTCTGTAAAAAGGAGATCAGTGATAAGACGCAGTTGCGTCTGATGCAGATCCTGGTTGTATTCTTTATCATCCTGTCGGTACTTCTGGCGTTTAACCCGCCTACTTTTATCGCACAGTTAATGGGTGTATCCTGGGGCGCGCTGGCGGGCGCGTTCTTAGCGCCCTTTATGTATGGTCTGTACAGCAAGGAAGTAACACGGGCGTCCGTATGGGCAAGTTATATTATCGGTGTCGGCTTCACGGTCGTAAATATCATTCATCCGATCATCGCCTCTCCGATCAATGCCGGCGCGGTGACCATGGTGGCCGGATTGATCGTGGTCCCGGTTGTCAGCCTGATCACGCCAAAACCCGACAAGGCCAGGGTAGATGAGATCTTCTCCTGCTACGATCAGAAAGTATCGGTTCGGGAGACCGAGAACCTGGGCGAATAAGACAGTATATAAGAGTATCAAAAAGTGATAAAATCCTCCTAAGCGGACACGGTGATTGCCGGGTCTCGCGAGGGAGGATTTTTCGATACAGGGGAAATGTGATACGCGGGATATCTG
>CALDIE010000193.1 GCA_937901625.1 uncultured Lachnospiraceae bacterium | reverse complement strand
AGTTCAGACGTGTGCTCTTCCGATCTTGTCTGGCTTTTCTTTTATGTTGCTATTAGTTATACACTTTCTAAAGAAAGTAGATTCAGAAATGCCTGCTCTTTCACATTTATTTTTAAGCATATAATTTTCCTTTTCATTTAAATAGTCAAGCCTCTCGATCTCCCGCTCCGGGGCTTTAAATACCTCTTTGGCTGTCCCGTATTCAGCCAGAAGTCTTCTTGTGGCTTCCGCCCTCAATTTACAATCCTTTCCAAGCAGCAAAGAATATTCTTTTTCTTCTGTCATTACCCCCAGTATCTCCCTTCCACACTGCGGTAGCAAAGCGCTTCCTCGAGATGCCGTATTTGTACTGTTTCTTCTCCTTCGATATCAGCGATCGTTCTTGCCACCCGGATCACCTTGTGATATCCGCGAAGACTCAGGTTCATCTTTTCATACGCGTTCTCGAGATATCTTCTCTCGTTTTCTTTCAAAGGAACATATTCCTCCATTTGCCTCGCCGACATCTGCGCGTTAAAAGAGATCCCGGTGTTTTCAAAACGTTTTTTTTGCATCTCTCTTGCCCGTAGCACAGCCTCTCTCATTGCCTCGCTTCCTCTGATGCTGCTGTTTTTATCCCACTGAACGTGCAGATCCTGTACACGTATTTTGGACATCTCAACCGTCAGATCGATCCGATCCAGAACCGGTCCGGATAATTTTTCCAGATACCGCCTTACCTGTTCCGGCGTACATCTGCACAGATTTAAATCCGGATAATTTCCGCAGGGACACGGGTTCATAGCCGCCACCAGCATAAAATCCGCCGGATATTCATAACTCCCCCTGCTCCTGCTGATCTCAATCTTTTTATCCTCCATCGGTTGCCGCAAAATCTCCAATGTCTGGGAGGAAAAATGAACCACCTCGTCAAGGAACAACACTCCCTTATGCGCCCGGCTGATCAGCCCGGGCTTCGGGCATCTTCCTCCGCCGGCAAGCGCCTGCAAGGTAGCTGTATGATGCGGCGCAACAAACGGCCGCTTCCGTATCATGGATTGCTCTTCGTTTAACAGTCCGGCCACAGAATAGACCGCCGATACCTCCATGCTTTCCTCCCTGCCAATCGGAGGCAGGATCCCTGCCAGGCGCTTTGCCGCCATCGTCTTTCCCGCTCCCGGAGGTCCGATCATAAGGATATTGTGAAATCCTGCTGCCGCGATCTCCATTCCGCGCTTCATACTCTCCTGCCCGCAGATATCCGCAAAATCCTCCGTCCCGACATTCATCCCCTCTTCTTCCCAGTGATAAACCGTCGGGGCGATCATTGAATCCGCCATCTCAGATGGCAATTGAAGATATCCGATCAGCTCCGATAAAGATTCCACGCCGATCACTTCAACCGTTCCCGGAGCCGCTCCCTCAGCCGCGTTTGCCTTTGGCAATATCACCTTTTTTATATTCCTTTTGCCTGCCTCGATCACGATCGGAAGGATGCCCGGCACCTGCTTGATCTCGCCATCCAGTCCCAGTTCTCCCACAAAGAGTACCTGTTTCGTGCTTTCGGGATCGATCAATCCCATTGCTTCCAGCAACGCCACAGCGATCGGAAGGTCATACCCCGTTCCTTCTTTATAAAGGTCGGCCGGAGACAGATTAAACGTGATCCTCTGCGCCGGAAGTACGATACCGTTGTTCTTTAGAGCCACACGGACACGTTTCGGTGCTTCCCGCACCTCTCCTCCGGGATTTCCAACGATCTCCATACAAGGTAATCCGTTGGAAAAATCGAGTTCAACCGTTACAATCTTTCCTCCTACGCCATATACCGCACCGGATAAGATTTCTGTAACCATATTCAATTCTCCTGACAATGTAATCCTGATTTTTTCGGACGCGCCCCTGCACAGTAAGATGTGCACGTAAGGGCGCTTATGATCTTAAATTTCAGACAATCCGGTCCGCGCCGGATCTAATGATTTGATATGATATGATGTATCATCAAAAAAGAAAATCTGAACGAAACCTACTATAGCACGGTTTTTATTAAAACGCAAGGTGTTTTTTCCCTGTTTCATTTATTTTTACCTGTTTCATTAATTTCACTGTAAGCTATTTCACTGTAAAGCGCTATTTTAAGACTTATCCTCCCGTAACCCGAATCTACTTCCGGGAACATGAATTCTAACGGCAGAGTTGTATGCTCCTGCAAAAATATCATTGCCGATCCTCACGAACTTTCCTACGCTTCCTCTCCCGTGGCCACGCCTTTGATCATTTCAAAAAATTCAAGATCCGAGGCCGTCACCTTCATATTCGTCTCCATCCTCTTTCCATCGGGTGTTACCACCGCGATCTCGATAACGCTGTCCTCTTCTATTCCGTTTTGCATCACCGCTCTCGCAAACAAAGGAAATTTGGGATGGTTTTCCCGAAACCGGTCCCACCCCTGTTTGATCTTAAATATATCTGCCGGATTGATCATCATTTATTCTCCTTCCAAATACTTTTCCTCCGGATACTCGTCCTTCGGATACTCCTACTCATCTTCCTCGCTGTCCCAGTTTAAAAAGGACAGTTCGAGCGCTCGCTCATCATGCCCGGTTCCGTCATCACTTGCCGAAAACATGTGATCAAACGCTCCAAAAGTCGGGCTCTGACTCACTTTTCTTCTCGTCCAATTACAATACTCACAATCACATCCGATCCTGTGACCGATCTGTATCGCCCCTGTCGTTCCCGCATCCTTTTGTCCATCACTCGTTACCTTATCTTCTGCGTCGTTCTTCAAAGCGGTTTCCACAGTCCTTTCTTTATCTTAAGCATCTTAAGCAAACGCATTTTCCATCTCGTCCAAAGCGCCTTCAAATGCTTTTAACGACTCATCCACTGCCGTACCGGTAGACAGATCCACCCCGGCGATCTTTAAGAGGCTCACAGGATCCTTCGTGCATCCGCTCTTTAAGAACGACAGATACTGCTTCACGCACTCATCTCCCTCTTTCAGGATGCGTTTTCCGATAGCCACTGCAGCCGCGTAACTGGTGGCATACTGATACACATAAAAGTTGTAGTAAAAATGCGGGATCCTGCTCCACTCATACGCGATTTCCGGATCGGAGATCATATCCTCGCCAAAGTACTCCTTATTCAAGGCAAGATATGTATCCGAGAGGATTCTGGCTGTCAGGGGGATACCTTCTTCCGCCATCGCGTTCGTCTTACGCTCAAACTCTTCGAACATCGTTTGGCGGTACAGCGTACCCTTAAAACTGTCGAGGTAATGATTTAACAGATACGCGCGCTCCATGCGCAGATCATTAGTAACTTCCTTTCCTTCCTCTTTTAACGCGGCACGCTTCTTATCATTCTCTTTCAAAAGGTATTCCAGCAACAGCACTTCATTGGTCGTAGAGGCCACCTCAGCCACAAAGATCTTATACTCCGAATCCAGGAAACTTTGGGCGTGTGAAGAATACCATGAATGCATCGAATGTCCCATCTCGTGAACCAGCGTAAATACATCATCCAACGTTCCTGTCCAGTTTAAGAGCATGTACGGATGTACGCCGTATACATTTGCGGAATAAGCTCCGGACCTTTTCCCTTCGTTGGCGCATACATCGATCCAGCGCTCGTCGTAGGCTCTTCTTACGATCGACAGATATTCCTCCCCGAGAGGGGCCAAAGCCTTTAAGGAAATCTCCTTAGCCTCTTCGTAGGTTACCTTGATCTCATAGTCCTTAACCATCGGAACGTACACATCATACATATGTAACTCGTCTACACCGAGCATCTTTTTGCGAAGTCGCACATAGCGGTGCATCAAATCCATATGTCTGTGAACGCTCTCGATCAGGTTGTCGCAAACGGACGGTGATACATTGTTGCTTTCCACTGCTGCGACAAAGGTCGAAGGGTATTTTCTGGCCTTTGCGTAAAACATCTGCTGCTTAACCTGACCGTAATAGAGTGATGCCAGTGTATTTTTAAACTCCTCATAACGCCCGTAATACGCCTCGAAAACCTTTTTTCTTAAATCCCTGTCCGGAGACATCTGCAAGGGAACAAAGAGTGCGTCCCCGATCGCTACTTCCTCTCCGTTTGGACCTTCAACGGATGGAAAACGCATATCCGCATTGTGGAGCATGGAAAACCCTTCCGAGGGAACACCCGCCATCTCTCCGGCCGATGCTAAAAGCCTTTCTTCCGCCTTGGAAAGGGAATGCTCTTTCTGGCGAAGTATCTCCTTTAAGGAAACATCGAACTCATGTAAAGCCGGGTAGTCCTTATAATACTTTTCAAGCGTTTCATCCGATAATTCGAGTATTTCCGGCTCAAGGTATGCCCAGCACTCCGATACGGCCAACTCTATTCTGCCGGCTCTCGCTACCGGTTCCTGATTGTCCGCGTCCGCCGTATCCTGGTCACGTCGCATGGAGGCGTATTCATAGACTTTGTATAATGCCAGGATGTTCTCCTGATAGAGCGTAAGCGCCTCGTACAATACCTTCGCTCCTTCTTTTAATCTCCCTTCATATGAGGAACCTTTATCGGCCATATCGCCGACGCGTTCCAATTCTTCTTCCCACGCTTTCTTCGTCGGGAATATATCTTCCAGGCGCCAGGTCAACTCCTCGGGCACTTCACTTCTCTTTATGATCTTGTTTTCCATCTCTTTATCCTTTCCGTGATACATATCATTCCAAACAAATCTTTGCCTATTATAGCACAGACTCCCCCTCCCTGCCTCCACTCATGTCGGAATCTATTTTACTTTACGCCGGAATCTTTTTTCATCTTGATTTTTAGTGTAAAATCTACTATGGTAGTAGCGTGTTGTTTGATACGCATTTCAGGAATAGTACCCAAAGCGAGGAGAATTATGAGCAAAGAATTAAAACCTATCAAAGAAGGAAAAGTACGTGAGATCTATGACAACGGCGACAGTCTGATCATGGTTGCGACCGACCGCATCAGCTGCTTTGATGTTATTTTGAAAAATACCATTCACAAAAAGGGCACGGTGCTTACGCAGATGTCCCGTTTCTGGTTTGAAATGACATCCGACATCCTGCCGAACCACATGATCTCTACGGATGTAAATGATATGCCGGAATATTTCAGAGACCCGAAATTTGACGGTAACAGCATGATGTGCAAAAAGCTGCAGATGCTTCCCATCGAGTGCATCGTGCGCGGCTATATCACCGGCAGCGGGTGGGTCAGCTATCAGAAGAACGGTACCGTATGCGGCATCACTCTTCCCGAGGGTCTTCGTGAGTCCGATAAACTCCCTGAGCCGATCTACACTCCTTCCACCAAAGCAGAGATCGGTGATCACGATGAGAATATTTCCTTTGAGCAGAGTATTGATGTTCTGGAAAAACAGTTCCCCGGAAAGGGCCGTGAATATGCCGGGAAGCTTCGCGACTACACCATCGCGCTTTACAGGAAATGCGCGGACTATGCTTTGACCCGTGGGATCATCATCGCCGATACCAAGTTTGAGTTTGGTTTAAATGACGAAGGAGAGATTGTTTTAGGCGACGAAATGCTCACTCCCGACAGTTCCCGCTTCTGGCCTGCAGACGGCTATGAGGCAGGTCACTCCCAGCCTTCTTTTGACAAGCAGTTTGCGAGAGACTGGCTCAAGGCTAATGAAGGAAAGCACGAATGGGAACTTCCGCAGGATATTGCGGACAAGACCATCGCTAAGTATCTGGAGGCTTACAAGCTCTTAACCGGCAGCGACCTCTCCAAATAATACCCGCCTCCGGTCGGTTTCGGAATTTCGTATGATCAAAAAACACCCACAGTCAACCGCGTATCACGCAAGACTGTGGGTGTTCTGTTCTATCTTTACTTCAGGCTCATTACCGGCTCCGGTTCTGCCGGCTTCTGTTTTCCAATTCTCCCCATGATACAAAAGGTCTCATTCCGGTCATACAGCACTCCTTTTTCCGCAAAAAAAGGACCATAAACTAATCCCCCCTCACAGTAAGGGAGCAAACATTCTCAGGAGCAGGTTGGACAGTTTTTTCATTACCGGTTTTTTTCCCGTTTCCTCGTTTGAAACCGGTTCCGAAGCGTAAAACATCTCCTTCAGATCATCGACGACCGAGTTAACTGTCCGTTTGTCATAAACAGCAACTCCGCATTCATAATGATGATATAAACTCCTGTAATCGAGGTTTACTGTTGAAATAACCGCAACCCGGTCATCGGAGACGCAGAGTTTCGCATGGTTAAACCCGGGAACATACCTGTAAACTTTGACGCCTTCTTCCGCGAGCTCTCTTGCCACATCCTTACTGATACGATAAATACTTTTTTTATCGGGAATCCCGGGAATGACGATCCTTACATCAATCCCTCTCTTTATTGCCGAGATTATCTCTTCCTTCATCTCATCGGATATCACGAGATACGGCGTGCTGAAATACACATAATCTCTTGCTTCTCTCAGCATATTCATATAGACTTCGTATCCGACCCTTTCATCATCCAGCGGGTCATCCGCATATGGCTGCGTATAGCAATGCATGTTTTCGCTGCAGGTTATCTGCTGTTTGAAATACGTATCGGGATCCGGCACCTTCTCTCCAAGAGAATCCCACATCGTCAGGAAAACCGCTGTCAGACTCTTAACCGCATCACCCTTAAGCATAATTCCGGTATCCTTCCAGAATCCGTAGGGTTCGCTCATATGAAAGTATTCCCGGGACATGTTGTATCCTCCCGTAAACCCGACCACTCCATCCACGACCATGATCTTCCTGTGGTCACGGTTATTCATAAACACCTTGAAAAAGGGCGCAATGGGATTAAAGATCCTGCAATGGATACCGCTTTCTTTCATCTCCGCAATAAATTTTCTGTCTATAAACGAAATTGACCCGATATCATCACATATGACATTGACTTCAACTCCGCTTGCCGCCTTTTTTTTCAGGACACTTTTCATTTCCTCGAAGCCTTCATCATTCTTTATGGCAAAATACTCCAGCAAAATAAAACTCTTCGCCTTCTTTGCGGCTTCGATCTGCATTTTATATCCTTCAAGTCCATCGGGGATATATTCTGTCTCTGTATTATCCCAAACAGGATACTTTCCGAATTCCGACAGGTAATATTGCAAGTGTTTACTGCGCTCGTCTGTTTCGCCCCGCTTTACATCCACCCCTTGAAGATATCCGGAATACCTTTTCTCATTTTCCTTATATATTTTTTCCATAATCCTCGGCGTATGCTGTATACCCGTGATCAGATACAGGATGATACCCAAAATGGGAAAAGCACTGATCAAGATGATCCAGGCCAGACGAAAGGATGAATGATTTTTCCTTGTACAGATATAGATCGATACAGCCGACGCCATCCATGCAACGATCGTCGAAAACCACGGCACTCTCCTCTCCACGGATATGATCAGGGCAACCAGCCATAAAATCTGAAGTAGGACAAGAAGTCCATACACCAGACCCTTAAAAATAGCCCGTTTGAAAATTGCAGATTCCATACATCCTCTTTCCTTTTACACTGTTTTGGTTACATGCAAGCAGATATTTTCTTCGTAGTCTGATAAAACTTTTGAAAGCGTTTCTATCATCTGTTCCACGTTAATGGGTTTAGCGATATGTGCCTGCATACCGGCTTTCTTTGCTTTATCTTCATCCTCCTTGAACGCATTCGCGGTCATGGCCAGAATCGGGATATTGGCATGTGCTTTGTTCTCAAGCGCTCGTATTCTTTCGGTAGCCGTATATCCATCCATTACAGGCATCTGTATATCCATCAATATCGCGTCATAATACCCATCGGAGGAC
>CALDIE010000192.1 GCA_937901625.1 uncultured Lachnospiraceae bacterium | reverse complement strand
GTTTTTAAGCTACGCGAACCAGTACACCAAACCCTTTAACGAAATCTCCGGAGTGGTCACGGAGTTACAGAATGCGTTAGCCTGCGCGGAAAGAGTATTTGACCTGATCGAGGCACCGGGACAGGTGCCGGAGGAAGCGGATGCATTCGTACTTGAAAAGGCGCAGGGTGATATCGTTTTGAAGGATGTTGATTTTTCGTATGCAGCGGGAAAGTCGTTAATACATAATCTCAATCTTTCGATTGCCCCGGGGCAGAGGATCGCCATCGTCGGTCCGACGGGCTGCGGGAAAACGACCCTGATCAATCTTTTGATGCGTTTTTATGATGTGGACGCGGGCAGTATACGGGTGGACGGTAAAGACATACGCAAGATGACCAGACAGAGCCTTCGTACTTCGTACGGGATGGTCTTACAGGATACCTGGTTAAAACCCGGAACGATACGGGATAATATTGTGATGGGAAAGCCCGACGCAAGCGAGGAAGAGATGATTTCCGCCGCCAGACGTTCACATGCTCATTCTTTTATCCGAAGGATGGAAAAAGGGTATGATACGGTGATCGGAGAGGACGGCGGAAGTCTCAGTCAGGGTCAGAAACAGTTGATCTGTATTACCAGGATCATGCTCTCCCTTCCTCCTATGCTGATTTTGGATGAGGCGACAAGTTCGATCGATACACGCACGGAGATCAAGATACAGGAAGCCTTTTCGGAGCTGATGAAGGGCAGGACCAGTTTTATCGTCGCCCATCGCTTATCTACGATCCGGGAGGCTGACCGGATCCTGGTTATGAAGGACGGCAATATCATAGAACAGGGAACACACGAAGAACTCCTTGCGGCCGGGGGATTTTACGAGAAACTCTTTAAGAGCCAGTTTGAGGGAAACGCTCTATAATTTTTCTGTTAACTATGGTATGATGTTCTTACGAAAGATCGGATGTGAAAAATTGCAGGGATATTCTTTCAAAAAACCGATGGCGAAAGAGGTTTTGACAGGAAAGATCAAATCAGGAGAATTGAGACCGGCGGAGGGATTTTGATCATATATGACGACATATTACGGATTATACTTTGAGATCAATATATTTTGCATATTGCTGATGGTGATATTTGCCGTTCATTCCAGACAGGGACTTGGAACCATGGTCTCCAGACAACGGTTTGTCTACGCGATCAGTGCGGCGATCATTTTCTTTGCGTCCGACACGATCTGGTACGGAATGGATCAGGGGGTATTTACGAATAATCTTTTAGCGTCCATAGTTTTAAAATCCATCTATTTCTTGTCGGCGACCGTAAGCGGATATTTATGGTTTATCTATCTGGAGACCGCAGCGGGAGCGGCGTTCGTCAAAGACAGGCGTCTCATCTTTCGGGCGAGTATCTTTGTGTGGATCCATGTGATCCTTGCCCTGATCAATGCCTGGAACGGGATGTTCTTCTATTTTGACGACGCCATGAAGTATTATCGCGGGAATTTCTTCTGGCTGCAGTATGTTTTTATATATATCTATCTGATCGCTGCCTGCGTACATGCGCTCGTGCTGGCGTTTAAGCCGGAAAATTATATTGAGAGAGACCTCTATATTGTATTGGCGTCGTTCCCGATGCTGCCGATCTTTTGTGGGATCATGCAATGGTTTTACTGGAGAATGCCCTTTAACTGCGTGGGAATTACTCTTTCCGCGATCATCGTTTACTTAAATGCCATGATACAGCAGATCTCGCTGGAGCCTTTGACGCAGTTAAATAACCGGAAACAGTTTATGAAGTCCTTGGAACAGCTGATGAAAACACACGGAACGGACGGGGAAGTCTATCTTTTCATGCTCGATATGAACCGCTTTAAGGTGATCAATGATACCTACGGTCATATGGAGGGTGACAAGGCACTGCTATTGGTATCGGATGCCTTAAAACGCGCGGTGGGAGGACTAAAAAAGCGCGCGACGCTTGCCAGATTCGGCGGAGATGAATTCGTGATCGTTGCGTGCCTTGACTCGGATGCCGAGGCAGATAAGTTAAAAGAAGAGATCTTGAAGGAGATCGAGTTCCAGAACACGAAGGTATTGAAGAATTATGTTCTTTCTTTGAGTATCGGTTACGCAAACAATACAGGCAAAAGCGACGGGATCAGAGAGCTGATCTCCGCAGCCGATGAAGCCTTGTATGTGGAAAAAGAAAAAGCGCATGCCGCGGAAAAGAAGAATTAGGACGAAGATAAAAACAAAGGATGATGGTTTGAGATGTTCCGAATAGAGTACTTTGCCGCGGTTTTATTGTTTATTATTGCGGCAAGCCTTTTGTTTTGCTACAAAAGGTATTCAATGGCTGCGAAAGACTATATTATTCTGCTGTCCTTTAATTCCCTTTATTATACCTCGGCAGCGGTATCCGCTATATTGGAGGAAGGGGGGGTATCCGGGCACTTCTCCATGGAGTCGCTGACCTTCCTTTTATCCATTGTTGTGCTGGACATCTACAATATATATATTTTCGATCTGTTAAAACTGGAGGGCGTTTTTTATAAGCGCTTGCGTTTTGTGCCGCTG
The DNA here is from genome assembly GCA_937901625.1 of uncultured Lachnospiraceae bacterium. Taxonomy (GTDB): domain Bacteria; phylum Bacillota; class Clostridia; order Lachnospirales; family Lachnospiraceae; genus NK4A136. The sequence goes on along the minus strand of CALDIE010000192.1, from coordinate 37 downwards.
ATCCTTTCGGTGGTATTTCTGATCTTGTTTTTTATTT
>CALDIE010000191.1 GCA_937901625.1 uncultured Lachnospiraceae bacterium | reverse complement strand
CCACCATGCCCTTAAGCTCCCTGTTTGTAACCTTTGTGCTCTGCGTTTCCCACTGCCTTTTACCATCTGCATCAGTACCGGTAATAACGCTCCTTCGTATCGTCGTATGTCCGTCTGCCGGCAGCTTCGTCCACATGCCCTTGCCGAACTTGTCGTCATGCACGGCATTGGAGCGTGCAACGAATGTCGCCCATGGTCTGTGATCGTCCTCATCCTTATTCGGGATCAGGATGGAAACCTTCGCCTGCTCTAAGAGCGGATAATGGATCCGGAAAATAGTCTCAAAGGCTCTGGTGGACTCAATGGTAAAGTGATCGTAGCCCATAGACCGCAAATGATCGGCCACCGCCCCCTTTGCCGCATCGATCGCATAGGATTTGGCATTGATGTCACTGGCAACACTCCCCTTATGAGACCGCCAGTAATAAAGCAGTCTGGGAATATGCACGATGTGTTTCGCGGAGGATGTCAGCCGCAGTACCATATCATGATCCTGGCTTCCGTCAAAGCGGGTACGAAACAGCTCCGTTCCTTCCAGAAGGTTCCTCTTAAAAACGGAAAAGTGACAGATATAATTGTTCGCCCTGAGATTATCCGGCGAATAATCCGGTTTAAAATGCAGGGTGATCATATTATCCACGCTGTCTCCGTGGAAGGTGCACTCATCGCAGTACAAAAAGTCAGCGTCCTCGCTCTCAATGGCTTCCATATAATAGTACAGGATCGACGGATGCAAAATATCATCATGGTCAAACAAACCCAGATACTCCCCGCCGGCCATGGCTACGCAGGCATTGGTATTTCCTGAAATCCCAAGATTCTTTTCAAGTTTCCGATACCTGATCCTGGCATCCTTTTCCATATACTCCCTGCAGATCTTCCCTACATATTCATGTTCCGCGTCGGATCCGTCCGCGAGACACAGCTCCCATTTTTCATAGGTTTGCAACTGCAACGACCCGATCATCTGTCTTAAGAAATCTTCCGGCGTATTGTAAAGAGGCACCAGAACGGAGATGGTGATGTCTTTTGAAAACCGGCGGCTTCTCTGCGCGGCCGCCGTCTCTTCATCCGGAAAGCTCGCCGTACCATGCTGTTTTCTTAACTGCAGCTCTATCTTTTTGGAAGATAACTTCCTTGCGATCCCCCTTGGTCCTCCCAGATTACGGATCCTGTCACGCTGTCTTATCCCCCAGTGCATTACAGACCGCAAAGGTTTTGATGCCTTCCAGAGAGGGTTGTTTTTGATACGCTGCAACTGCCTGTCCTTCTCCTGTGCAAGAGCATACGCATCCGACAGGCGCGCCGACAACAGGAGATTCTGATACTTTTCCTCCTCATAGGCCGTCTTATAATCCGTCACTTCCTCTTTTGTATGCGTTCTTTCTTCGCTCATCCCTATCACTCACCTACCCTGACAAGAGTTCTCAAGACCCTTGTTTTTCGTTTCATTTCTATGGCCATCTCCCTGATCGCCTCTCCCATGATCTCCTCCGGAATACGCACCACAAACCCGGAGAGCTCATAATACTTTTGTTCTTCCAGCACTGCCTTCGTATCCGGCCGGCATTTGTCAAACATCTTAAAGCGCATGATCCTGCCGTCCGTCCAGCGTACGATCAGATATCTGTCAAAAAGATATAAGGGCGTTTTCTTTGTTGCCGCCCATCCTTCGATCTCCATACCTCTTTCGATCCTGATACCGCTTCTTTCAGGCAGTATTCCCGTAACCACTTCCATCCGGTCAACATGACATAAGATCGTATCGGCATCACAAAGGATACGATTCATCTTCCGTACAACCTTTCCCTCCAAAATACGGGGAAACGCTTTAAGATTCTTTTTTTCCGACCAGTTTCCAAAAACTTCATACTCTTCCGTTACGCCTGTGTGGAAACCGGCGTCAAGCCTATACTGTACAAGATGCGGACTGTAATACGGATCCTTCCCCGCAAAATGAGGGTGTCTTTCGTAGAGATGTATGCGTTCCCTCATCAGACGCCTCTTTTTTTCCGCGCTCTCATCCGTTCCCCGGCTTACAGACTCATGATGGCAGAGCACGATATCGTTTCGCTGCACATTGTACAAGCCCTTCTCATATAGAGAAAAACAAAGATCCACATCATTATAAGCGACAGCCAGCTCTTCACAAAATCCCCCAACGGAAAGAAAATGCTCTTTTCCTATCATCAGACAGGCACCCGTAACGGCTGACACATTGCTTATTCCGGCATTTGAAAAATGATAAATGTTCTCCTCATTTTCCTCTCCGCCCATTTTATGGACGGGTCCGACACACATATTGGTGATCCCGGCATGCTGTATCCTGTTATTCTCGGGGTAAAGCAGTAAAGCACCTACTGCTCCGTGACTTTTCTTTTTAGCCTCCCTTGCCATGATCTTCATCCAGCGCCGTCCGGTTTCTTTTAAGAGGGTAATATCATCGTTTAAAAATAAATATACCTCTCCCCTTGCGTACTTCACGCCAAGATTACACATGGCCGAAAAATTAAATTCCGCCTTCTGACGGATCCATAAAACACTGACTTTCTTTTTCTCCGGAGTTAAAATACATCCCTTTTTAATACCATCTTTCCCGTCAAACGGCTCCTCTTTACAGGATATATGATCCGCGATCTTCTCACAGGCTTCCGTTCCGCTTCCGTTGTCCACCAGGATCACTTCGTAATGATCATACTCCGTCCCGGATGTAAGACTGTCAAGGCAGGCCTTGACCAGCTCCGGATGATCTTTCGACGGAATGATCACCGAGACCAAATACTCCCTGCCATCTTCCGTCTCTTTCGAAGGATCATTTTCCTCCGTCCCAATATTTGTTCGCAAAGTTTCCCTCTTTACTTCCGTGTTGTGGTAGAGGACTTTTTGAACGGGGCGAATGGAACGTCTTCGGTTTTCTTCGCCGATCGCCTCCGTCCAGCGTATCATTTCATCCCAAAGTTCGTCTTTAGCGATGGTATCCTTTGCCGCTTCCTTATCGCGAAGCATAGCGGCTGCATTTTTATCGATATCGTTTAAAAAATCGCCCTTTACAAAAAAGATACTTCCAAAATAGAAAAAGGATCTGAGTTTATCCGGTGACCATTCCGGTTTAAACCAGGGATCACATCGTTTACCGTCCTTTAGATCATCCTCATCGCCGTAGGCGATAAGACAATCCGGATTATCTTTAAAAAAGTCCTTTACATCATTAAAAAAACCATCGGATAAAACGCCTTTTCCCGCGGCGAAACATAGCCATCCGTCCACGGTAAATACCCGGTAGGAAACAGGTGAAACCTCTTCCAACCCGGGCGTTACGGGATCGGCATTTCCATCTTTGCGCGCGCCGGACACAGTCTCGTGATCCCCGATCCAGGCTTCATAGGGATCCTTTTGCCTGCGCAGAACCTTTTCGTATTTTAATTTTCTGCTTTTCTTATTCTCACCCATCTTATATCCAAATCTGTCTATTCCACGATCAGTGTCTCTTCCAGACGATTATACAGGCGCTGTCTTGAAAGAGCGCATTTTGCCTCCATCCAGATCTCATACTCTCCGCTTTTTACTATCCCGGGCGGGATCCGGACAAAGAACCCGGACAGATCGACGTGTAATTCATTGTAATAGATCTTCGGTATATCCGGCCGGTACTGCCGCATGACAGGAATTTCAAATACCTGCTCTTTCGACTTTAAAAACATCCTGAAATCATAATCCGCGCTGTCGAGTCCCCGCACATGCGCATGAATATCGATCACATATTTCTTTTCAAGCGCCGAGAATTCCTTACCTACGAAATCGGCGTTAAGGATGAGCGTTTGATTCAGCCCCTCCTTTGAAAGGCTTTGTTTCAGACTCTCATCGCGGACTTCACGGATATCCTTACACAGATTCAAATTCCACAACTCATAGGAACGGCAGCACTCATATTCATCCGATACTCCGGTCAGGTTTTTATTGTAGTAGGGATCGTAATTAAAATAACCCTCATTTTTTCCATAGAGTTTTGTCCATTCGGCGCGCAGACGTTTCATCTTCGCGTCATCCATTCGGTCATCTCCTCTTGAAAGCGACTCATGATGGTATAAGATCACATCATTGCGCTGGACATTCCGGTAACCGGCACGGTGTAAACGAAAGCATAGATCCACATCGTTATAGGCCACAGCCAGACCGGTATCAAATCCTCCCACCGCGTCAAACTTCTTTCTCTCTATCAAAAGGCAGGCCGCCGTCACGCCGATCATATTCCATACGCCGAGATTTCGGCCGCGGTCACAGATCACCTCATCCGACTGCCTCTGCATCTTGTGCGTGGGACCGGAATACAGATTGGTCACCCCGGCATGCTGTAAGATCTTTCCGCCCGGATAGTAAAGTTTCGCTCCGACGGCGGCAACTTCCTTAAGAGCAGCCGTTCCCAGCATCACCGACAGCCATCCTTCTTCAACGATCTCCACATCATCATTTAAAAACAACAGATACTCACCCTTTGAGAGTTCTGCCGCGGTGTTACACATCTTCGAAAAATTAAAAGTCTGAGGTTGATAATGATAGGCAAAACCGTATTTTTGGGAAAGATCCTCATATCTTGCGCGGTTTTCATCGTTGCTTCCGTTGTCAACTACCACTATCTCGATCCCTGCCTTTTTGCTGTCCTGTTTTGAAAAAGCAGGTACTTTTGTAAGTGAATCCACGCATCTTAAAAGCACCTCAGGATGGTCTTTGGAAGGGATCAGGATACTGACCTTTCCCTCTGGTGAGGGAAATACCGGATATGATCCTCCCCTTTGATCGGGACGAAATGTAACCTCTTGTCCCACAAGAGAAAAATATAACTTTTTTATTTCCGTATAGGATTCCTCTCTGCCAAAGACATTCGTCTTCTCTTTGGCATGATACAAGATCTCGTCAAGCAGCATGGGCGAAGAATTCTTTTTTTCTCCATCTGCCGCAAGCAAGAGACATAATCCATACAAAAATTCCCTGCCTTTCCTTTCGGAAAGTCGGGAAATGTATTCCTGATAAGCCGGGTCGTTTAAAACTTCCTCTACGGCCTGTGGGCGAACCCCTACCAGACTGCCGAAATAGAAGAAAGATGATGCCGTTTCCGGTGACCATCCCGGTTTAAACCACGGATCCTTCCTCTGACCTGTCCCGTCGATCACATCCTCATCCCCGTATACGAAAGGACAGAGCGAAATCTCTTTTTTGTCCATGAACGCAAGGATTCGATCGATCGTCGTTTTGGAAAGCATTCCCCCGTCTTCGCAGAACAAAAACAGTTTTTCTTTCTTGTGTCCTTTATTTTCAATAAGTGAAAATTCCGCGCTTTCATACGGGATGATGTATGCTTCTTTCTCCCTCACGGGCTTAGAGGGTACGGAAATGAGTTTTTTATCATCCCGCGTCTCCATCCGGTACATCCAGATATGATACGCATCCTTTTGTTCATGAAGCATCTCTTCATATTCTTTCAGGCGGCGAAGATGGATCCGATTTTGAATATATTGTTTCACTATATTCTTTCCCATGGATCAGCCTCTCTTCCAATGCTTTGCCATGGAGTCGGCGAGTTCGGATACCCGATAGGTGATCCTTACTTTTTTCTTACCTTCACCCTTGGAGTCCTTCAGCGCAAAAGCGATATTCGGATCTTCTCCATAAAAGACATAGAGACCCTTGCCGATCCTTTTTCCGTTGTGTATCAGTTTTTTCTCGAGGATCACCTCCGCTTCTTTACCCTCTTTACATTCTTCCAAAGACTCAAGCAGAAACATGCAGGAATACATCGTCGGATCGAACCTCAGCATCTTAACATCCCCGTCAACTTCGATCTCTGCCGTAAGCAGCGAATCTTCCGGCATCTCCTCCGGCCGGATCCACAGACTGTCTTCCTCCTTAAATCCGTCTCCGCGATCGAAATAAAAGCGTGCTCGTTTCTTTAAGTGTTCCGCTATATGGATCTTATCCCAGGCTAACATCGTCGGCAGCGGGATCGCTCTCGTATCCATCTCGTCCCGTAAATCGCTTAAGGTATGAACGCCGCTTTTAACCCTCTCTGACTGAAACGCCTCTTCCGACCATCTCAACTGAACCTCGTCGTAATCAGTAAGATGAAGCGCTTCTTTTATTTTCTCAAAAATCAAATCTTCCTTTAACTTATCTCTGTCGCCACCACCCTGCAAATAGCAAAACAGTGCCCGACTGCAGACTTCCTCCACCGGTCTTTTCTCCCTGAGTGTCCACTCATAATCGATCAAATGCCATCCGTTTCCGTCGATCAGAATATTGGGAAAGATCATATCCAGGTCTGTAACAGGTGCATCGGAATTATAATCAGCAAAAGTATAATATTGATTTAACTTTTCCGTTATTCCATGATAATCCGAGCTTTTGACCAATTCGTCCAGAATATTCTCCAGTGTTTTTCCCTCTATATAGGGGAATCCAAGCCTTGTTCTTTCCCCCATCCGTTCTCCCAGACACACCTTCAATCCGGAACCTTCATAGCGCTTTGCCAGAGCCTGCCCGTCCTCCCATATCGCCTGCAAGTGGTCTTTAGCCTTATCCGTCAGTGCAATTTTTTCCACGCGACGGCTTCCGTCTTCTTTTTCAAGAATATCGGTTCGTATACTGTGTATCTCACTTCTCTCATTGGAAAACTTCGAAAAAACGATTTCCTCCGGGGCACCTGTCCAAAGAAAATAGGAATTGGAAAAGAACGGAAAGGCTTCTTCTTTGATCGCCCCGTCCCAGGCTTTCTTTTCATCAAAAAGCAAAAGTCTCTCTCCATCAAAATTACGCAGATTTTGTGTAAGTTCTCCCTCCTGCGGCAGACGACGGTCCGAATAGATCGCCATAGGGAACTTGTAGTCCGGATAGGGATAGTAAAAACTGTACTCCCCAAATCCCTGTTCTTTAAGCATCCTTTCGAGGCGTTTACGTCCGAAAGTTCTTACCACGCCTCCATCGGGATAATCCTCCACACCCGAAAAATAACTTCCCAGATGATCTTCCCTGCATCCGGCAAAATATTTAAGGCCGTACTTATTCTCGATAGCTATCGCCATCTTTCCTTCCGCCTTCAGATGTTTTTTAAGGATCTTTAAAAAATCGCCATACGGATCCTTAGAATCGATATATCCCCTGGCATACTCAAAAACGCCGATCAGAAAGATATAATCATAATCTGTATCCAGACCGGATTCGATATCCTGGAAATTTCCCACACGAATGGTTACATTATCCAGATCCTTATGACGATAAGCGTTAATAAGACTCCGTTTTTTAGACAATTCTATACAGGTTAAAGTGCCTGCCTTTTTGGATAACGCCCCGGTGATCGCTCCGCATCCGCTTCCGACCTCCAGGACTTTGGCGTTCTTTTTTATAGGCAGCCAGTTGATGATATTTTCACGAATGGGAGATAAGTGATACAGAACGGGCCAGCTCTTCCTCTCTTCGATCACCTTTCCGAAATCTTCTTCCCCGGTGGTCTTAACGATCTCTAACAGTTCGTCTTCCACACTTCCGTCGCAGTAAAAATCCTCTCCCGGATAATGGCTCAGATCCAATACGATATTTCCAATTTTTTCCGTTTTGGGCGAAGTCTCTGCCATATCTTATCTCTTTCCTTTTCTCTTTTACGTAAGTACCCGTGCCTTAGTCAGATATCCCTTACCTGAACCTCGGAATTCATATCATAATAACCGACCGTATCCTTATCTGATATGACGGTTATATCAAAAGCGTCGTACAATCTGTGATATACCGTAAAATTCTCTCCTTCGTATCCCGTAAGCCCGAAACTTAAAAGGTACTCGCCACCCTGTATGTCCATCTTCTGACGAAATGTGATAAGTTTCTTATCACCGGCCCTGCATCCATCCAGAAATGCCTTTTCAAACATCGTATTGGTTCCCGTGATCTCAACTCCCTTAACGTTTTTGATCGAGAAAGCAAAAATGGGTGCCGGGAGATCTTCCATGAACTCAACGACCATATGAACCGTAAAGGTGCTTCCCTTTAAAATGGCATTGCTTCTACGATCCTGTTCATCCGTAACATAGATCTCCGTGATCTTAGCTTTTCCGGAACCGTACTCGAGGGGCTCCGGATTCTTTCCGTCGTCTTTTTGATCCAAAACAGCCTCATCAGACTTCTCATCCTCTTTCGTAAGATCCTCTAGATCCTTCGATTCATCCTTTTCCTCATACTGACCCACCAGCACCTGCTTGTAGATATCGATCATCTCCTTGGGGCTGCCCTCGCCGAGTTTTTTTCCTTTGTTTAAAAGAACTACCCGATCGCAGTATTTCGAAATACTCGAAAGATCATGGCTGACGAAAAGGATCGTCTTGCCCATCTTTTTGAATTCTTCAAATTTATGATAGCACTTTGCCTGAAAGAATACGTCTCCCACGGACAATGCCTCATCCACGATAAGGATCTCCGGATCGATATTGATCGCCACCGCAAAGGCCAACCGCACAAACATACCGGATGAATACGTTTTTACAGGCTGATGAACAAAGTCTCCGATGTCCGCAAAATCAAGAATATCCTGCAGGCGCTCATCGATCTCCTTTTCCGAAAAACCGATCATGGTACCGTTTAAGTAGACATTTTCCAGTCCCGTATATTCCATGTTAAATCCGGCGCCCAACTCCAACAGTGCCGATATCCTTCCATTAACCTGTATGTTTCCCGCGGTAGGTGTAAGCACTCCGGTGATCATCTTAAGGATCGTTGACTTTCCCGATCCGTTGGTTCCGATGATCCCGACTGTTTCTCCCCGGTATACCGTCAGATCGACATCCCTAAGCGCATAATGCTCCGTATGCCTTACCTTCCTTGTCAGATGCAGTGCTTCTTTCACGCGGTCACGGTTTCTGGCATACAGCTTATAGCTCTTGCAAAGCCCGCTTACGGCTATCGCCACCTCACGGTCGTCATTTTCCTTTTCCTCAATTGTAGACTTCGTTTCTTCCGTCTTCATCCGTCTCCTCTATATGTTTACAGTACATCCGCAAAATGAACTTTCAGGCGCTTAAAGATCAGCGCGCCGATCCCGAACAGCACTGCCGTAACGATCCAAAAGTACATAGTGGAATAAAAATCCTGCCAAAACCATTTTTTCTCAAATAACGCGCATCTGTATCCGTTAACCACATAGTAAATCGGATTGAATTTAAAGATGATCTGAAACCCTCCAAGTTTCCCGTTCAAAAATCCGATATCCCACAAAATCGGCGTAGCCCACATTCCGATCTGCAAGAAGATATTGACTATCTGGGTAAGATCGCGAAAGAAGACAACGATCGAGGCCGTTGTATAGGTTAATGCCAGCACAAATACAAACATGCATAAACTGTAGTAGGGTAACTGCAACAGGTACAGATCCAACGGCTGGCCGTAAGCCACATACATGATCAGTAAAACGAATGTAAAGAAAAGATGCACAAAAGTCGCGCCGATGATCTTGATGATAGGCAGAATGCTGATCTTAAATACCACTTTTTTCACCAGGTAATTATATTCCAGAAAGGACATCATTCCCTGAACGACCGCTTCACTAAAATAAAACCAGGGAACCAATCCCGCTGTCAGCCACAAAACATATGGGGCGGTAATACCGCTCGCCAGAAGCTGGGATTTGTTCCCGAAAACAACTTCAAATACAAAATAATACAAAGCAACCGTTACCACCGGTTGTACCAATGCCCACAAAGCGCCCATATAAGATCCGGCATATCTGGTTCGGAAGTCGTTTTTTGCCAGCTTCCAAATCAGTTTGCGATTCTGATAGAGTTCCCTCGGCAGGAGCATCACTTTATCATAGAGAATGATAAAGACCGTCAGTCCCGCCGCAATAATGATCAGGGCAATGATTTTTTTAAGCCACTCTTCCCCGGGCTCCGCCAGAGGATTATGGTGCAGGATCAGGATTGTTGCGCCGCCCAACGCGATCAGTACGGCCAGCGTTATCCCTACCGGCTTTCGAATCAAAGGTTTCACAGATTAAT
>CALDIE010000190.1 GCA_937901625.1 uncultured Lachnospiraceae bacterium | reverse complement strand
CCTCATTATAATTATGTAGGCGACAGTATCCTCGGCTATTACAGCCATATGGGCGCCGGCAGCATAACGAGCAATGTAAAGAGCGACAAGAAGCTGGTCGTAGTCCATAACGGAACAGAGAACATCGAGACCGGCATCAAGAAATTCGGCGCAATGCTCGGCGACCATGTTGAGGTAGGCTGCAACGCAGTTTGCAACCCAGGCACTGTCATCGGACGCGGAAGCAACGTTTATCCTACTTCCTGCGTGAGAGGTGTTGTGCCTGCAAACAGCATTTACAAGAACAGCGGCGAGATCATAACCAGAGAAGATTAGATCCGCGGCAGATTGGAGATAACTATGGGAAAGTATTTTGGAACAGACGGATTCAGGGGCGAGGCAAATAAAGACCTTACCTTCGATCATGCGATTAAGATCGGCCGATTCATAGGCTGGTATTATGGCGAGCGCCTCGGCAAGAAGGCGCGCGTTGTCATCGGCAAGGACACCCGCCGCTCGTCATACATGTTCGAGTACGCGCTCTGCACAGGCCTTATGGCATCCGGCGCGGACGCATACATCATGCACGTTACGACCACCCCTTCCGTATCTTACATTGCACGTGTTGACGACTTCGACTGCGGTATCATGATCTCCGCATCCCACAATCCGTTCTATGACAACGGCATCAAGATCGTAAATAACAACGGCGAAAAAATGGAAGAGGAGACTCTCCTCGAGATCGAGAAATACATCGATGGCGAGATCGAGATCCCGGTCGCCGAGCGCGAGAACATCGGCCGAACGGTCGACTACGTAGCCGGCAGGAACCGTTACATCGGCTACCTCATTTCCATTTCACATTTCAGCTTCAAGGATATCAAGGTTGGCCTTGATGCGGCAAATGGTGCCGCATGGCAGATCGCCAAGGGCGTATTTGATGCTCTCGGTGCCAAGACCTACGTGATCAACGCTGAGCCTGACGGCTACAACATCAACACCAACTGCGGCTCGACCCACATCGAAAATCTGCAGAAGTTTGTTGTTGAAAATGGCCTCGATATCGGATTTGCCTATGACGGCGACGCCGACAGATGTCTGTGTGTAGATGAAAAGGGAAATGTTGTTACAGGTGACCACATCCTCTATGTATACGGTGTATACATGAAGGAACGCGGAAAACTGCTTAACAACACGATCGTAACAACCGTTATGAGTAACTTCGGTCTCTACAAAGCCCTGGACAAAGTCGGTATCGGCTATGAAAAGACCAAGGTCGGGGATAAATATGTATACGAGAATATGGCTGCCAACGGTCATCGTATCGGCGGTGAGCAGAGCGGTCACATCATCTTCTCAAAATACGCAACCACCGGCGACGGTATACTGACTAGCTTAAAGATGATGGAAGTAATGCTTGCCAAGGAAAAACCCATGAGCGAACTGGCTGCTCCTTTGGTATTCTACCCTCAGGTATTAAAGAATGTTCGAGTAAAGAGCAAGCCTGACGCACAGAACGATCCCGATGTACAGGCAGCCGTTTCTGCTGTAACAGATCGTTTGGGTGATGACGGACGTATCCTGGTTCGTGAAAGCGGTACCGAGCCCGTTATCCGTGTGATGGTTGAAGCCGGAGATCACGATATCTGCGAGAAGTATGTAGATGAAGTGATCGAAGTGATCCGTAAAAAAGGACATCTGGCCGAGTAATACGATCACAAACAATACATATCCAAAACAGATCCAAAATAAAAAAGTGCGAAACCCGGATTCCGGGGTTTCGCACTTTTTTATTCTTCCGTTTCCTCTCGTGGATCCGGCTCTCTCTTTAATATTTTCAGGTTCCTGTTCCACGAATCTTCCTCACCCGATCGACCGAATCCACTGTTTACATTGACACGTATGGCTTCCTCACCATCCTTTTGCCAATACACAGGATTGGATGTGAACTTAAGGACAAGTTTCTTCGGAAGCACCGTATAATGTTTTCCGCACTGATATCCGAAATATTTGTACGCGCTCGTCACATACATCCCGAAGATCCTGCCGGACATCTTCTTTTTTCTGAGATATTCAGCGGTCTGCCTAACGAGTTTCTTTCCTTCTCCTGTAGAGGATACCCGTGAAAATATCTCCGGATAGCAGGCCTGGGATACTCCCAGATCAAAGTTACGCTTAAATTGCTGCAGGTTATTATAATGATGAGAATGAATGACCTTAGCCTCCGCGCAATACTGTATCGCATAGCCGGCATCGATCACTTTAGACGCAAATACCATATCTTCATTAAAGATGATATGCTTTTCGAAACCGCCTAACTCTTCATAGATCTCTCTGTTATAAGCCGCGCATACATTGGAACAAAAAAATGTCTTGATCCCCAGTTTCTTTAAGTCTGCCGACGTTTTCCTCTTAGACTTTTCAGGATAGTTAAACTGTCTGGAGAAACGCTCCGTTTCCGGCGCATGCTTTCCCGGCAGCTGTCTGGCATAGGATACCGCAGCTTTTCCCTCTTCCAGGGGCTTTAACAGATTCTCTACAAGGCTGGTATCTTCAGGTACCGCATCGTCTGTCATGCATATAAAATAGTCGGCGTCGGATAAAGATACCCCGTATCGTCTCGTCTTCCCGTGATCAAATTCAAATGCGGAAATATGGCGTATCAGGAGATTGTGATACTTTTCCAATTCTCTGGTTCCGTAGAAAAAGGCGTTAAAGTATTTCTCCTCCGTATTGATGATGATCACCCTCGAGACCGGATAGGTCTGGCGATCGAGCATACGCAAAAGCCTTTTAAATTTGTCATCCGGTTTGTAAACGGGAATGATAACATCCACCGTCTTCATGTCCCTGATCGTATCGTTCATCATAGTCACTTCTCTTTTTTACAGATAAGGAGACGTCTGAGCGGCAATCTCCCTGCTGCACTCTTTCACTGTATCGGAGGGTTCATAGTCCTCCACCCCATACAAAAACTTATGCAGGAGACTGACATTTGTTGTCAGATCCGTCGGGATAACACAGCTTCCCTTACTTCCGATCGAACCGGTCGTACGGTAATCGGCAAACGGAAATCCTTCCGTTGCAATGATCGTATAATGGTTTACATCCGCCGCGAGATTTAAAATCTCATTCAGATCAAAGGATGTGGATACATTTGAAAAAGCATTGGTCGCTACATTGGCAACCGTTGCCAGGCTGTTTGCCTTTGCTCGTTCCGAAATCTGTGTCAGAACCGTTCTCTGACGCTCTGTACGACGGAAATCATCACCCGCCGTATAACGGATACGGCAATAGCCGCAGGCCTGAAGACCGTTTAAAGTCTGTAAGCCGGCGTTTGTAACCGGTGTATAACTTGCCAATCCGAGATCTTCGGCGATACATGACTGGTAATCGTTGAGGTATCCGATCTCCGAACTTGCAACATCTATCTGTACACCGCCCAGTCCGTCTACCGTCTCAACCACTCCACGGAATCCTACCGTCACGTAATCCTCGATATGCAGATCCAGATTCATATTCAGCATCTGTATTGCCTGCTCCGGGCCGCCCTTGGCATATGCGCTGTTCGCTTTGTTATAGACATCATTTCCGGTGTTTAAGTATGTATCACGGAATACACTGACGATCTTTACCTCTCCGGTATCCTGATTGACGGACGCGATCATGATCGTATCGGTACGGGTATTCTTGGATAACTCACCTTCTCTCGAGTCAACACCGAAAAGCGCGATCTGCGTATAACCTTTTCCACCGCCGCCTTCCGTTGAAGACGCATTAATCTGCTGATAGTATTCTTCCAGTCCCGCGTTCACTTCGATCTGAGCCGGGTCGATATTGATCTTCTCCGCCTTGGTGGCTCTGGTGACAAACCATAAGAGTCCGCCCAGACCCAGCAGCACCAGGAACTCCACACAAAAGATCAACACCTTGACCGTACTGTTCTTTTTCTTACCCTTCTTACCGCCCTTTTTCTTCACGGAAGAAGATGTTCCCTTTCGTGAACGTTTCGCCGGATACTCCTCTTCTTCGTATACAACATCGTCTTCGTATACTACATCATCCTCATACTCCGGATCATCTTCATAGACCACGTCATCCTCGTAGACTATGTCGTCCTCATAGACCACATCATCCTCATAAACTACGTCATCCTCATAAATCACATCATCTTCATAGTCTCTGTACTGTCCTTTATGATGTGTGTCCTTTCGCTTACCGCTCATGTTCTTCTTTCACTCTCCTGCTTCTTTCTAATATTTTGCCCCCTTGTTCCATAAGATGATCTCTTAGGAACTGTTCATAAATAACTTTGCAATTTGACGCAGGGCAGGTGCTCATGTGCAAAGAAGAAAACGTAGCCGTAGCGGGCTACGGCGAGGCTTTCTGATGCAGCAGATGAGCATCTGAACAAGTCAATTGTGAAGATTTATTTTTGAACAGATCCTTAATACGCATTCTTATTGACAAAGCCTTTAAAGACTGTCATTATCAGGATCTTAATATCCATCGTCAGGGTCCAGTTTTCGATGTAATACAGATCACACTCGATCCTCCGGCGGATGGATGTATCTCCACGGTATCCGTTTACCTGCGCCCATCCGGTAATACCGGGCCGGACCTGATGCTTGATCATATAGCGGGGGATCGTCTCTTTAAACTGTTCCACAAACTGCGGTCTTTCCGGTCTGGGTCCCACCAGTGACATATCGCCCTTTAATACATTAAACAGCTGCGGAAGTTCATCCAGACTGGTCTTTCGCAAAAAGGCTCCGATCGTCGTTACACGGGGATCTCCCTTCCTGGTCCACCCCTTCTTCTCATCTTCCTCACTCTGCTCACGCATCGAGCGGAATTTATACATCCAGAACGGGTGATTGTGAAGCCCGACTCTCTCCTGCTTAAAGATCACCTTGCCTCCGTCGGTAAACTTGATCATCAGGGCTGAAACCAGCATGATCGGGGAAAAGAGGATGATGCATACGATCGATCCCACAATATCCATCAGCCTTTTTATGATGATGTTTACGGTATTGGTAAGAGGCACATGACGGATATTGATAACTGCCAGTCCGGTAAGATCCTCAATGTACGCCTGGGATGGGATCACGCTGTTGTAATCCGGTATAAACTTGGTATGTACGCCCGACTTCTCGCAGATATTCACCAGCTCTTCAAGACGATCATAATCCTCCAGCGCAAGGGAGATACCTATTTCATCCAGTTTATTTTCGGGAAGTATCACATGGATATTGTCAATCCTGCCCAGAACCTTTACTCCCCTGTAAACGGTTCCGGCCGGTATCCTGTCATCCAGAATACCGCATACCACATATCCCCACTGCGGATTCTCCGTCAAACGATCGATGTATTTTTCACAGGCTCTGGAATAACCGATCAGAAGAATGTATTTGACATTGTATCCCTTCTTACGGATATCCCTTAATACTTTTCGCACCATCTGCCTGAAGAAGATCTCCAGCACATTGGTCGAAATGTAGAAGATGGCGATCATGGTTCTCGAAATATCACCGATATGGACAAAGTACAAACTTGCCATGAACAGACCGATTCCCAATGTATTTGCCTTTACTATGTTAAAGATCTCTCTTCTGGAAGAAGAGTATCTCTTTGACATATACAGATCGCAAAAGTAATAGAGCATCAGATATAGCGGCACCATGTAGTACAGAACGGAGAAATAGGTTTCTCTGGGCAGGATACCGACCAGTTCACCGGCATCGGCATCTACACCGATCACTTTGAATTTGATGAACCACGCAAACAGATAGGATATCGCCACAACGATGCCATCCAATATCACGTGTATCCAGTTTAATACCTTTTGATTATCTCGAATCATATGCTCACCCGCATCAAAATCCGTCGAAAAGTATTTGCCAGCAGTTCCATTTCCATCCTGATCTGTACCGGCATCGGGATCTTCGAATAATCCGGTCGCATCTCACTCTGATTTCCACACAATCTCACGCCCTGTAACAGACCTTCCAGATAGGCTGCCCCAAGACCTTTTACGGCAAAAAAAGCCATTTTGATAAGTATTCCGGCAAATAACTGAGGCGCATTCAGTATGATCTGCCACAAGGGCATATTTTTATAGATCAGATAGATATTGTTTCTCGCCGTTAACCGGACCTTAAACTCATTATGCCTGGAACCGCTCACAGCACTTCCCGCATGTTTTACAACCGCGCGCGGCCAGTACAGATTCCTGTATCCTCGCCATTTGGCCCTGTATCCCAGATCCACATCTTCAAGATAGGCAAAATGTGCTTCGTCAAATCCGCCGAGTTCAAGGAGAAGATCGCGCTTATAGATAGCGGCACCCGCACAGGCACTGAATACTTCCGTCGCTTTCCGGTACTCACTTGCCGGGCGATCCTTTGCCGTGGTAAACTGCCATCCGAGTGAACAGTAATAATCACCCGCGTCATCCATCATCGTCGGGTCCTTCATCGAAAGCATCTTGGCAGATACGGAAAAGACCTTTTCATCCGTCCTGACCGCCTTATACAACTCTCCCACGAAACTGCGTCCCGCTACAGTATCATTATTTAACAACAGTACATACTCCGCTTTTGCTTCTTTGATCCCGTCGTTAACCGAAGCGGCAAAACCCACATTCTCCTTATGACAGAACAGGCGGATATCATCACAGGTCTTAAGATAAGCCACACTCTCATCCGCAGATGCGTCATCCACAACAATGATCTCAAAGTTCTTAAAATCCTGTCCCCTGAGGCTGTTGATGCAATTGTCCAAATACTCCATTCCATTATAATTTGGAATGATGACGCTTACCCTGATCTCCATCATTTCATCTCCTGCAAAGGATCGTACATAATACGAATGCCGCTCGTGCGCAATTTATTGCAAAAAATAAGGCTTTTCTCCAAAATCTGTTTATTTTTTAAACCATTAAGAACCGGTTTAAACCACACATTTTCCCCGGTACCGTTCTTTTCGCTCTTTATACCGGTCACTTCATCCAGAATCTTTGCTGCCTTTTCTGACAGACGGGCATTTCTAAGGTCCACCGCGGGCACCGACTGCTGCAGGATCGCACGATGCCGCAACCCTGTAAATCCTTTGCGAAGCCCTTCGTATACGGGCGTTCCGTCCGCATTCATCGCTCCACCGCAGATCTTTCCGCCCTCATAAAGGGGACCGCCAACGATTCCGAAATCCGGACGTAAATTAAAAACCGCATCCCCGTAGTTCAGTCTGTAGTATCCCAGATGCATACTGTGCGATACCTTCACCGGTATGTGATTTCTCGCAAGATAATCCTCCACTGCCCTTTTCCCTGCTTCGTAGGCATACATCTTGGACTCCGGATTAACGGCCGTAGACGATTCATGACATCTCCAGTGATAAACGATCTCCGGAACATGAAGGATCAGTTCTTCGCCCTTTTTCTTACCTTTTCCGGCTTCTTCAAGGTCATGATCCGCCTTCTCAAGCGTTCGAAGGACAAGGTCGTAGTCCTGCGCGCCGTCGTATTCGGGATTTAACTTTAGTCCCTCTATTACATCCTTCCGGTAGACAGAAAAATGGCAGACATAATTGTTTGTAAGCAGCATCTCACGGTCAAAGGAGATCTTTCTGTTAGGCTCGTAATACTTCTCTAAGTAGGTACTTGTCTTATCCTCATCCGTAAAGACAAGATAGGGACGTTCCTTACTCTCTTCGATCACTCTCGCCACCCGGTACAGAGCATCCTTTGTAAGCAGATCGTCATGGTCGAGCAGTCCGACATATTCTCCCTTGGCAAGAGCCACCGCCCGATTGGTATTTTCGGCGATCCCCGCATTGTCCGCTAAGTGGTGGTATACAAGTTTGTCATATTCTTTTTGTAATTCCTCCACCACTTTCTTTACCCTCTCAGACGAAGAAGCATCGGCAATAACCAGCTCTAAAGGCTGGTATGTCTGCTCCATAACGCTTAAGATCAGATCCTGCAAAAAAAGCTCATCCGTTTCATACGCCGGCACGACCACGGAAACAGAAAGCGGAAAAGAAAACTCATATTCCCTCTGTGCCTCCAGAATCTCCTCTTCCGGCTCCAGATAGGTATACTTTTCCGTTTTTTTCTGCTCCAGTCGCTCCCAGACTGCGTAAAATGTCGGTCTCAGTCCATTTTTTTTGAAATACCGGATGGTCTTTTTTATGTGCATATACAGCAAAAGTGGTGGCAGATGCCCGATCGGTCACCCGCCACCATTCCTTTCTCTTCATTTCCCGCGGACATCTCCGTCCGGTCAGCGCCATCTTACAGGTAAGACTTAACAGCCTCTGTCAGCGCTTCTACCTTCTTTTGCGCATCTTCCAGACTGCTGCCCTTAACTCCCATGTAGAACTTGATCTTCGGCTCGGTTCCGGAAGGACGGGCGCAGCACCAGGAATCATTCTCCAGATCAAAGTACAGAACATTGGACTCCGGCAATCCGGTCACTCCCTCTTCCCCGCTTTCCAGATCAAGACTCTTTCCTGTCTTGTAATCCAGGAACTTCTTAACCTTGAGATCACCGAATGCCTTCGGAGGATCGTTACGAAGCTTGTCCATCATGGCAGCAATCTCTTCGAGACCTTCCTTACCCTTCTTGGTGATCGCGTACTGAGTCTCCTTGTAATAACCGTACTTCTCATACATATCGATCATCATATCCCAAAGGGTGATCCCCTGCTTCTTGCAATATGCTGCTACTTCCGCCAAACACATCACCGCAACAACGGCGTCCTTGTCTCTGGAATGTGTTCCGGCAAGGCATCCATAGGACTCCTCCAAACCGAATACATAATTGTTGCATCCGGTCTGCTCGAAGATCTTGATCTGCTCACCGATATATTTAAATCCGGTCAGCGTATCGATCTCCTTTAATCCGTAAGCCTTCGTGATGGCGTGTGCCATATTGGTCGTAACAATGGTGGTTACGAGTGCCGGATTCTCCGGCATCGTACCTGTTGCCGTACGTTCTCTTAAAATGTACTCCGCGATCAGCATACCGGACATGTTTCCGGTAAACGGAATGTATTCTCCGCTCTTCTTATCAAGTGCATAGATACCGAGGCGATCCGCATCCGGATCCGTTGCCATAACGATATCAGCGCCTTTTTCCCCGGCCAGCTTAAGGGCAAGTTCAAATGCCTTGGGATCTTCCGGATTCGGATACTCAAGAGTCGTAAAGTCGGGATCGGGAAGTTCCTGCTCGGGAACGACATACACATTCTTAAATCCAAGCTCTGCCAGGATCCTGCGAACAGGGATATTTCCCGTGCCATGGAACGGGCTGTATACGATCTTGATCTCGTCTGCCACATCCTTGATCACATCAGGATGAATGATCTGCTTCTTTAACTCTGCCATATAAGCGTCGTCGATCTCCGCTCCGATCACATGATAAAGTCCCTTTTCGATGGCCTCTGCCTTATCCATTGTCTTACAGGAGGCAAGATCCGTTACGGCATTCACTTCGGCGATGATATTTCCGTCATGAGGAGGTGTTACCTGTGCGCCGTCCTCCCAGTATACTTTGTATCCGTTATACTCAGGGGGATTGTGGCTGGCCGTTACTACAATACCGGAAATACAACCCAGCTTGCGGAGCGCAAAAGACAATTCCGGCGTCGGACGCAGAGATTCAAACACATACGCCTTGATCCCGTTTGCGTTTAAGCATAACGCTGCCACATCCGCAAATTCAGGGCTCATACGTCTGGAGTCGTATGCGATGGCAACTCCCTTATCGGCTCCGTTAGCCTTTAAGATATAATTAGCCAGTCCCTGTGAAGCCTTTCTTACGGTATAGATGTTCATCCTGTTCGTGCCGGCCCCTATGATGCCCCTCAGACCTGCCGTCCCAAAGGTAAGGGAGGTATAAAACCTCTCCTCTATCTCCTTCGCATCTTCCCCGATAGACCTTAGCTCCTCCTTCGTAGCCTCGTCAAAATACGGGTCGTTAAGCCAGCTTTCGTATACTTCCCTGGAACTCATATAAATCCTCCTCGTATGTGTTCACTACCAAACCG
>CALDIE010000189.1 GCA_937901625.1 uncultured Lachnospiraceae bacterium | reverse complement strand
CCTCCGTCGATAGCACTTCGCAGGCAGCGTGATTTGACATCTTGCCGACCAGTTTGCCGTCTACCGGCGTTTCTCTGATATTCAGATGATTATCCACCACCGCGATACCCAGATTTTCATATCCGTAGTAGGAAGCGATGGCATCCCCTTCCGCCGCAGCCTCCTCCACGGCAAAAAGCGCCTGTTCCATCTCCGCCTCCGCGCCGGCATTGGGTAAGAGCTCTTCCGCTACCGCTCCTCCGCTTTGGGACATTAAAACTAACGGTATACCGCCTATCTCGATCATCTGTATACCGCCTATCTCGATCACTTCAAGTTCCTTATGTTCTCTCTCCTGTCGGCTCACATCGGATTGCGATACCGCAAGCGTCTCCGATTCCTGAGATTTCGCGGAGTCACGGCGTAAAGTAAAGAACACCGCTCCTAAGAGCAGTGTCACAAAGAAAACCGCAAATACACATAATAAGACAGACTTTTGTCTGTTCGTCATATAAACACCCCTGAATATCCCATGATCATATCTATACTATGCTGTCGCGCTTTGTCAGATAAGAAGCTATATTAACGGCGTGATCCGCAACCCTCTCAAGACCGGAAGCCACATCCGAAAAGATCATACCTGCCTCCGGACTGCACTCCTGTCTGGTAAGACGCGCGATGTGATTTTGCTGAATTTCCTGTTCCTTCACATCCACCTTGTTTTCCAGATCCCAGAGCTCCTGCATCGTCTTTTCGTCACTACTGCCTAAGATAACCTTGATGGACTTGGTGAGCATGGCGTTGACTAACTCCATCATATCCGCCATTTCCTTTTGTGCCTGGGCGCTGAAGTTTGCTCCCATCTCCTTGCGGCGCTTTGCCATCTCGGCAATATTCTCCGCATGGTCACCGATCCGCTCGATATCATTGGCCACATGAAAGAGATTACCGATTCCCTGCAAGTCCTCGATCGGCAAGGTGGAGGAATTGATCTTAATCAGGTAGTGTGTGATGGAGTGATTTAAGAAATCGATATTTTTCTCCATCTCAAATACGGTATTGATATCATCTTCGTCGAGCGTGATCAACGCGTTCATCGCGCGGTTTAAGTTATCACTGGCCAGTGCCGCCATTCTCTCTAACTCCTTTAAGCCGTCTACCACTGCCGTGGAAGGATTAAAGAGCACCTTGTCGCCGATGTACTTCAACTGGAAGGTATCGAGATAACCAACCTTCGGATCCTTACCGGGAATGATCCAGTACGTCATCTTTACAATGAAATTCGAAAACGGCAGCAACAGAATAACCTGCACGACCTTAATGTACATATGAGCATTTGCCACAAAACGTCCGTTGTTGGAGGAGATCCTGTGCAACAGACCGGAGATCGGATCCATAGCCACCGAAAACGCGGCAAACATAATAGCTGTACCGATCACATTAAAGAGCAGGTGGATCATAGCCGCTCTCTTCGCGTCCTTCTTACCGGCCAGGGAAGAGATCAACGCCGTGGAGCAGGCTCCGATGTTACATCCCAAAATGATATACAGACAGATGTTGACATCCTGAAACAGTCCCTGCTGCGCCATCAACAGGATAATGGAAACGGTAACAGACGAGCTCTGTACGATGGCTGTGAGTACCAGTCCCACAAGCATCGCCAGAAACGGACTGTTAAGCGAACTTAACATTCCGATGACTTTTTCGGATTCTTTTAAAGATTCCATACCGGAAGACATGGTGGCGATACCCATAAAAAGAATACCGAATCCCGAAACGAGATCCGCGATCTTTTGAACGGTTTGATTTTTGGAAAACATAGAGACACATACGCCGATAAACAGAAACAAAGGCGCGTATGCGGAAAGATCAAAAGAGATCAACTGGCTGGTAACGGTGGTACCGATATTGGCACCAAAGATCACACCGGCGGCCTGTTCGAGCGTCATCAGGCCGGAGTTAACGAAACTGACCACCATGGATGTACAGGCTGACGAAGACTGTATGATAGCGGTAAAGAGAACACCTACGATCATACCCGTGACGCGATTGGTCGTAAATGCTTCCAAAATACCTCTTAACTTGGCACCGGCCGCCTTTTCGATACTCTCGCTCATGATCGTCATACCCATGAGAAACAGTCCGAGACCGCCTACCAATGATAAAATCTGTGCAAATCCCATAACACATCTCCATCAACAATTTCTACCCACGTTTTCCATTCTATCGGATTGTCTTTGAAGATACAATAGCCAAAAACCACACATT
>CALDIE010000188.1 GCA_937901625.1 uncultured Lachnospiraceae bacterium | reverse complement strand
TAATTCGGAACTTCCGGCGATTCGTGCAAATCTCTGCCGATGCCGTGGCCGCAGTATTCGCGGACAATGCCGTAACCTCTGGAGGCGCAATATCTTTCTACTGCACCGGAGACTTCGCCCAGTCTTGCGCCGACCACTGCCGCTTTAATGCCTTCATAGAGGGAAGCGTTTGTGACATCCAGCAAATCCTGTGCTTCCTGTGAGATTCTGCCCACCGGGAAGGTATAGCAGGTATCGCCGTGGAACCCGTTGATATAGGCACCCACATCGATGCTGACAATATCGCCTGCTTTGATTTTGCGTGAACCCGGAATGCCGTGAATGACTTCTTCGTTGACGGAAACACATGCACTACCGGGGAATCCGCCGTAGCCTAAGAAAGACGGCACAGCCCCCTGACTGACAATATAGTCATGCACAATTTTGTCTACATCCTTTGTTGTCATGCCCGGTTCGAGCGCGCGTCCTGCCACATGGCAGGCAGTGCCGGCAATGCGGCCGGCAATGCAACTGAGGGTCATGGTGCCGTGGCTGTTCCAACCGTAGACGTTCTCTTTCTTGTTCGGGAAATTCCACGTCTTGACGATGCGGTTGCTGTCGCGCAGGTGTCGGAAGGCGTCGTGCGTGTTAACGCGCGGGAAGCCGCCGTCGAAAACGGCTATGCGGATGCCTTTGCCGTCAATTCCTTTTTATAGGTGAAACCCGGGTCTCTGAAGTGAACATGGGTATCCACCAAACCCGGTGCAATGGTCAATCCTTCCGCATCCAGGATCCGCTCGGCTTGTCCCATTATTTCTGCCGAAACATGATCTTCCACCTTTTCAATCCGATCCCCCTCAATTATTAAATCTTTTCTCTTAATGGAACGGGTTACAGGATCCATAACCGTTCCCCCTAATATTAACCACATAGTTGTTACCTCCTGTTTCTATTTTACCTTATTTTCAAGGATTATGCAACGGATAATCCCGTCCCTCACCTCCAGAAAAAAACCATGTTTTCCACCATGTTTCCTTCTCCTAAAAAAAACACATTTTCTTCACATTTCCTACATATTTTTGTAAAATTCATTTTTTAAAATCATTGATAACATGTAGTATTTGTATCTAAGGAATGAAGAAATGGAGTGATTTAGAAATGCAAAAGAAAAAAATCCTATCCTATTCCTTAGCTTTGGCACTGGTATTGTCTTCAACGTCTCCACTGGTTTCAACCTCCAGTTCCTCTGCAAAAGGAAAAAACACAAAAGCGTATAAGCTATCGAAAGCGGGGGGAAGTTATGCAAAAGGCTTTACCTTAAAGATCAAAGCTAAAAAAGGGTATAAGGTTTACTATAGCAAGAACAAAAAGAAATTCACCCTGAAAAAAATCGTAAAACCCGGGAAGAAGAAAAAGATCAAAATTTCCAAAACAACAAAACTTTATTTGTATGCGGTGAAAAAGAACAAATCCGTAACCAAGAAGTTGTTAAAGAGCAAAAAAGTTAAGAAGAAAGCAAAGGTTGTAAACTACAAGATCACAACCGCCGATACGTCTGCCACAGATAGCAGCGCAACAACGGCACCTTCTTCCGGTACCAGCACCGCTGCCACTACTACAGACAGCACCAATGCCCCGGGCACTTCTTCGGTACCGACTGCTGCCTCTTCCGCAAATACCGATTCTGCAACGGCCACCAATGGTGCGGCCTCCGCAAAACCGGACGCAACCGCGGAAGCCACAGCTACAGATGAGGCTTCTTCCACCGAAGGAGCTGTCGCTACAAAAGCACCTTCCGCTACCGAGGGAGCTGCCGCTACGGAGCCTGCTTCTTCTACCGAGGGAGCTGCCGCTACAGAGCCTGCTTCCGCGACCGATGCTGACGCAACGGAAGAACCCACTGCTGAGCCAACCGTTCTTCCCTATGTGGACGGTTCTTCTTTGGCATCCATGAATAAAAATGAAGATGGAAGCATTACCATTACATTTTCGGAAGCTGAGGATCCTTCCGCTACGGCAGGCTCCGATGTTACCGGCATTACCGCAACCGTAGAAACCTATTCTACGGAAGGGGAAGAAAGAGCCTATACGAAATTTGATATTACGGAAGCCGGAACATACTATTTCACAGGAACAGCCGTAAATAGCTTTGTTAACATCTCTGACGTGATCACAAATGACGTGAAGATCGTATTGAGCAACTTAACCGTGGACAATACCGATACCGGATTTACTACGGATACATCCATTCCGTTCCTTTCCTCCGGCGGTAAAAACCACATTGACATTACTTTGGAAGGTACCAATACCATTCTGGCAGGAGAAAGCTTCACTGGCAGTCCCGCCTCCGGCGTGATCTTCCAGGATGCCAAAAAAGGATCTCTGACTTTGAACGGAGGAAGTGAGGATATCCTGACCATTTACGATCCTCTCACCTCTTTTGATTCCGTGGATTATGGAGACGAAGATCCCACCGACGGTATTGCGACCAAGGGTACATTAACCATCACCGGCGGCACCTACAACATCGAAGTAAATGGTGACTGCTTAAAGGGAACCAACGGTGGTATTACGATCTCCGACGGTACCTACAATCTGAAGTCCCCTTCCGGAACTGCCATTAAATCCAAGAGCAGCAACATTACCATTGACGGGGGAACCTTTGATATAGATTGTAAAGGGGATGACACCTGTGCCGTTCAGGCAAAAAACGGAACATTGGCCGTTAACGGCGGTGACCTTACGATCTCCAGTTATGGCGATGGCATGAAGGGACAGATCGTTCGGATCACAGACGGTATCATCAACATTACCACACACTTTATCAACGCAGGTCTTAACTATTATAACAAATCTTTGAGTACCTATAACACCCGTACGGTCAATGAGTCCGGCTCATCCAAAACCAAGGTGGATGTGATCAACATTGACACCGGAAGTCATAAGGGAATCAAAGCCGGTACCAAGGCGGAAACCTATGTATATACCAGTGTGAGCGACGGCAGCGATTATACCGCAGGAGAAGAATATTCAACCGAAGCATCCGGCGGCATCTACATCAGCGGCGGAACCATCAACATTGATACCACCGATACCGGTATTAAGTTTAACTCCTCCGGTAACCAACGGGGCGGCGGATCCGGCAACTTAAGTGTTGCGGCAGATCAGCAAGTGATCCTGGGCGCTCCCGATGATGCCATTAAGAGTCAAAACGACATTGAGATCAGCGGCGGCAAGATCACCATTCAATCCGCCGACAAAGGAATCCAGGCTGCGAACACATTAACCATTACCGATGCGCAAGGAACTTCCGATCAACCCAATACGGTGATCAAGATCGAACAGGCCTATGAAGGCATTGAAGCAGGAACCATGATCGTGGGAAGCAGCGATTCCGATTCTCTTTCCCCGTATGTATCTGTAAAAACTTGTGATGACGGAATTAATATGGCACGTAAAACCCTTCGTACTGTTTATGAAAATGAGGACGAAGACGTTCCTTACACAGAAACGAAGGTATCTTCCATGACCGGAAATGATTTCACGATCTACAGCGGAACTGTAAACGTTATGATCGACGATCAGGAAACACACACTTATTCCTTATATGTAACCGATGGGCAGGGTGTCGTAGATGATAACTCCTACGTAACCGGAACCTACACCGGAAACGGAGACGGGATTGACTGCAATGGATCTGCTTACTTCAACGGTGGTACCACCATAGTTTGGGGACCTACATCCGGAGATAACTCAGCCATTGATACCGCCGACAACGGAGGCGCTTATGTGATCAGCGCCGGCGCGACTGTTTTTGCAGCCGATTCCGGTGGCATGACCAACAATCCTACCTCCTTGACACAAAACGCCGTATCTTACAGCCTTTCCAGTTCCAGCGGAATGGGTGGTTTCGGTGGAATGGGCGGTTTCGGTGGAAACCAAAACTCCTCTTCCTCCCTGGCGGCTAATACCGTCTTCGGTATTTCGGACACCTCCGGTAATACCTGTATCGCCGGTATTGCACCGAAGTCCATTGGACATATTTTATTCTCCTCTCCGGATCTTACCAGTAATACATCTTATACGTTAAGTTCCGGCGGAAGCGGAAGTACCCTTGTAAACAACTATTCGGATATTGACTACCGAATTAGCGACTATGATAGCTCCAACGCCACAACTGTAGCCACTGCTACTGCCTCTACCACTATTTCAGGCGGCGGTAACCAGGGCCCGGGCGGCAGATTCTAACTTAGATCCATACACCTAAGAAAAAGGAGAGGGCTTTGGAGGGCTTCACTTGGGGATTTAACGAAAAGGCTTTGAGTGACAGTCTTCAAGCGGACGCAAAAAGACCATGTAAGAGTAGAAATGCTCCTGCATGGTCTTTTTCATTTCCTTTTAATCGTCCTTCTTTCCATACTCTGCGGAAGGCTCAGCCACCATCTGTGTAGGTGTAGGATCGATATCATAAACCACGGAAGTCTCGGCCTTTTTAGCAAAGCTGGAATTTCCAATACCAAAGAATCGTTCAAAGAAGGCTTTCAGCTTATCGATGACCGTCTGCTTCTTCTGGGCACGATTGCCGCCGCCGAAGCGAGAGACTGGAGGCAGAATTTTCTCTATATCCGTTCCGGTGGTTTTGATTTCGCCGTTACGGAAGGAGTCTTCCATAAACTTCCGGGTCTCTCCCTCTTTCAGCTTTTCTTCAGTTATGATCTGCAACAGTTGTTTTTCCCGCTCTTCAGCTACGAAGGAACGCCATTCGACCATAACATCATCTACATCATTGATTCCGGCGATAAAGGTCTCAATCAGAGCCTTCTTGCTACGCAGCTCCGGTGAGGCATCCACGGCTTTTTTGATTGTGATAAGCACTTCCTTATCTTGGCAGTGGCTGTCATGAAACTTTTTAACAAGTAGGAGGATATAATCGATATTGATTTCGATCTGGCGGATAAGTTCCACCTCGAAAACGACATCATCAGTGATATCCTCTTTGTCACCGCCGGGTTTTCGGTTACGCCATTCGTCCCTCAAATCCTGATATCTGCCGAGGTAATCCTGCAGATCGCGCTCGGAGAGGATTTCATTTCCGGCAAAATCATCAAAGGAAACGAGAAGATTCCGCATACGCAGGATGGAGCCGAACAGAGATATAAAATCCTTTTGATTCTTTTCTCCAATGATCTGCGGAACGGACAGTGGGAATTTATCGGTCAGCTCATCTATCATATCCACATAGCCGGGATGATGCTTATCATCGGGGCCAATGAAACCGTAATAATAATCTTTGAACGTCTGCATCAAAACTATACCGGTCGCATTCTTGTCTCCAAACAGCGAAATGGCGTCATCCACGCGCTTCTGCAGATTACGGAAACAAACGATATTTCCGAAAGTCTTGATACTGTTCAGAATACGGTTGGTACGGCTGAATGCCTGAATCAGACCGTGCATTTTCAGGTTTTTATCCACCCACAGCGTGTTCAGCGTTGTGGCGTCAAAACCGGTGAGGAACATATTGACCACGATCAGAAGATCAAGTTCCTTATTCTTCATACGGAGGGAAACATCTTTATAATAATTCTGGAACCGGTCTCCATCCGTAGAATAATTGGTATGGAACATCTCGTTGTAGTCACGGATGCAGGCGTCAAGGAAATCGCGGGAGGACTGATCCAGCGCGGAGGTATCCTCGGAATTCTCCTCATCAAGAATGCCGTCGGCCTCTTCCTCGTTTGCGCCGTAACTGTAAATGGTCGCAATTCGGAGCGAATGCGCGGGATCGGCAGCCATCTGCTTTTTGAACTCTTCATAATAGAGCTTCGCCATCGGAACAGAGGCAACACAGAAAATGCTGTTGAAGCCGCTGACGCGCTGTTTTTGCTTAATCTCCTCAACCGCTCCGCGAGTGGAAGACGCCACT
This sequence comes from uncultured Lachnospiraceae bacterium, assembly GCA_937901625.1. Taxonomy (GTDB): domain Bacteria; phylum Bacillota; class Clostridia; order Lachnospirales; family Lachnospiraceae; genus NK4A136. The sequence goes on along the minus strand of CALDIE010000188.1, from coordinate 2,439 downwards.
TCCGAAATATTTGTCAGCGTATTAAAGAGATAGGTCTTATCCCCGCGATAAGTCTTCTGGTCGAAATGTTCCAGTATATACCGCGTGACAAGCTCGATGCGCTTGGGTGCCATGAACGCTTTTTCACGGTCAATATCCCAGACGTCCTTGTCATCAATATCAGGATCAGTGTCCATCGTTTTGATGTAATCCACGCGGAACGGCAGGACGTTTTTATCGTTGATAGCGTCAACGATGGTGTAGGTATGAAGCTGATCACCGAAGGTCTGCTCCGTGGTAAAGAAATGCGGATTGCGGACCGCACCGGCGTTTGCGGCAAAAATCGGTGTGCCTGTAAAGCCGAACAGGTGATATCTTTTGAAATTCTTTATGATTGCCGTGTGCATATCTCCGAACTGGCTGCGGTGGCATTCATCAAAGATAATGACAACGTGCTTCTGATATACTTCGTGCCCCGGATTCTTTTTCACGAAGGTGGACAGTTTCTGAATCGTAGTGATAATGATATGAGCGTTCGGGTCTTCAAGCTGCCGTTTCAGAATCGCGGTGGAAGTATTGCTGTTGGCCGCTCCTTTTTCAAAGCGGTCATATTCCTTCATAGTCTGGTAGTCGAGGTCCTTACGGTCGACCACGAACAGCACTTTATCTATATACGGCAGATTGGACGCAAGCCGTGCTGTCTTGAATGAGGTCAGTGTCTTGCCGGAGCCTGTTGTGTGCCAGATATATCCGCCTCCGGCTACGCTGCCGTATTTTTTATAATTAGTAGCAATCTCTATTCGGTTAAGGATGCGCTCTGTTGCCGTAATCTGATACGGACGCATAACCATGAGCATATTTTCGGAGGTAAAAACGCAATATTTCGTCAGCACGTTCAGAATGGTATGTCGTGCAAAGAAGGTCCGTGTGAAATCGATCAGATCGGGGATCACCACATTGTTGCTGTCAGCCCAATAGGACGTAAATTCAAAGCTGTTGGAGGTCTTTTCCTTTTTCGCCTTGGAAGAGTTCGCATCCTTGATGGCGTTAAAGCGTGTGCTGTTGGAATAATACTTCGTATTTGTGCCGTTGCTTATGACGAATATCTGCACATACTCGAACAGACCGCATCCTGCCCAGAATGAATCGCGCTGATAGCGGTTGATCTGATTGAACGCCTCGCGGATGGCAACGCCGCGCCGTTTCAGCTCGATATGCACAAGCGGCAGACCGTTGACAAGAATGGAAACATCATAGCGGTTGTCATGCTTCGCACCGTCTCCCTGACTGACGGTATACTGATTTATGACCTGCAGAAAGTTGTTGTGCACGTTTTTCTTGTCGATCAGTAGGATGTTTTTGCTGCTGCCGTCATCCCGGCGGAGGACCTGTACGAAATCTTCCTGTATTTTCCGCGTTTTCTCAACGATATGCTCGTTGGGATTGGCAACGCTCTCCTTAAGAAAACGGGACCATTCGGAATCGGTAAAGGTATAGCTGTTCAGCTTTTCAAGCTGTGTGCGCAGATTGGCAAGCAGCTCCGCCTCCGTGTGAATGGACAGATACTCATATCCCTGTTCCGTGAGCATACGGATAAACTCCCGTTCAAGCTCCGCCTCGCTCTGATAGCTGTCTGAACGGGCTTTAACGGGTTCGTATTCCGTAACAACGGTATTCTCTGTGGTCTGTGCTACTATATTGAAATACGGCACAACAGCACCTCCTCGCGTTTATACTTCTTTAAAAGTCAGCAGCTTGTCTCTGTAATACTCGTACTGCTGTCTACGAGCCTCTATTTCAGCGGGTAAGCCTTCCGTGATGTCATTGCAGAGCATATCGAATCGATCCAGTAATTCGGCAATTCGTACCTGTTCCGCATAAGCAGGTAATGCAAAGCTATATTTCATCACAGCCTCTTTGTTTCCGCGTGGCATCTTTGCTCCTTTGGCATATTGATTGTCATAAGCAAAGAACCCATCGGATGAAAGAACGTAGTATAGATACCGTGGATACAGCGACTCAGTATCAAGAATGCCTATAGCGAGGACATCGCCGTTCGTTCCACCGGAACAATCAGAAAGCCAAATTTTCTTAAGGTAAGGCCTTATGTTGCCGATCAAAACATCGTTTTCTTCAAATCGTATAAGGCGTCCTTCGGTTGGAACGTATTCAGAAGGCTTACGTCCAGCTTTGTCCGGAAGAAGATTATCAACTCCAATATAGGAATTCTCGTCAACTTCAGTAGCATCAATTCTTTTGTTCCTATATTCTGCGACATCGCTCAGCCGCACATCTGCATACCCAAACACATACTGCATAAGCGCTATTTCAGCCTGTCTGTCTGTCTGTCTGTCTGTCTGTCTGTCTGTCTGTCTAGCGATTGTCATGCCGGTCTCAGCGAATGTCAAGAGCAAATCTCTGTAATATTCGTATTGTTTTTGCCGGGCCTCGATTTCAGCA
>CALDIE010000187.1 GCA_937901625.1 uncultured Lachnospiraceae bacterium | reverse complement strand
ATCACATGACGGATGTGGTCATGTGGGAGAAGCTGAAGAGCGAGGGGATCCTGGAGTGGATTGAGGAAAAAAAGAAAAGCGGCGAGATCCGGAACATCGGTTTTTCTTATCACGGCAACAGCGAGAATTTCCTGAAGATCCTCGGGGATTATGACTGGGATATCTGCCAGATCCAGTACAATTATTATGATGAGCTGACCCAGGCCGGCGTGACGGGGCTGAAGGCCGCTGCCGCCAGGGGCGTTCCCGTGGTCATCATGGATGCCGGAAGCGGTTCTGTGATGAATGGCTCTCGGATTGAGATCGCCCATGCCCAGCACATAGAAGGCATAGGCCAGGTCGTCAACGGTGGCGGGAGTATCCGCCGCGAAAGCCATTATGACAACGGATACCGTGCCGAAATACGCGGGGATCGAAGTGGAGCTTTCCGGAGGAACCGTTACAATCGGCGCTATGGCAAAGGGCTCCGGGATGATACATCCCAATATGTGCACAATGCTTTGCTTTATAACGACGGATGCGGATATCGAGAAGGAACTTTTGCAGTCCGCTCTTTCGGAGGCTGTGGATGTAAGCTTTAATATGATAAGCGTGGACGGGGATACTTCCACAAACGATACATGCGTTATTCTCGCCAACGGTCTTGCGGGAAATGAAAAGATAGTTTCGAAGGATAAAAACGACGATTATGTGAAATTTAAGGAAGCGTTAAAGCGGGTGTGCTTGAATATTGCCAGAAGAATGGCGGGGGACGGAGAGGGCTCTACCGCGCTTCTGGAAGTGAGTGTTATTAATGCATATTCTGACAGTGATGCAAGAATTCTTGCAAAATCGGTCATAGGTTCATCCCTTACAAAGGCTGCGATCTTCGGGCATGATGCCAACTGGGGAAGGATTTTGTGTGCTCTCGGGTATTCCGGATGCGAGTTTGATCCTTACAAAGTGGATGTCTCCGTTCTGGGAAACGGAAAGAGCCTTGTTCTATGCAAAAACGGGATGGATTCCGGATACAGCGAGGAAGAGGCGACGGAAATCCTTTCCGCAAGGGAAGTAAATGTGGTGTGCGATATGCACTGCGGAGGCGGTGCCGCGACAGCCTTCGGATGCGACCTGACATATGACTATGTCAAAATAAACGCGGATTACAGGAGTTGATAAATGGAAGGAATCTATAAAGAAAAATATCTTCACAAGGCGGAGGTTCTGATAGAGGCGCTCCCCTACATACAGCGCTTCAACAGAAAAGTCATAGTCGTCAAATACGGCGGCAGTGCAATGGCGGATGAAGAGTTAAAGAAAAACGTTATTAAGGATGTAACGCTCTTAAAACTTGTCGGATTCAAGCCGATCGTCGTTCACGGCGGCGGCAAGGAAATATCTTCGTGGATCAAGAAAGTCGGCAAGGAGAGTGAATTTATAAACGGGCTCAGGGTTACCGACGCCGAAACGATGGAAATAGCCGAGATGGTACTTGGCAAGGTCAACAAGTCGCTTGTCTCGATGGTTACCGAGCTCGGTGTCAAGGCAGTCGGAATATCCGGTAAGGACGGAGGATTACTTAAGTGTGATAAGAAGCTCTCGGATGGACAGGACATAGGCTTCGTGGGTGATGTCAAGGCGGTAGATCCTAAGGTGATATATGACCTTTTGGAGAATGACTTCCTGCCGATAGTGGCGCCTACGGGGATAGATGACAATTACGATACCTACAATATCAACGCGGATGACGCGGCGTGCGCGATCGCGCAGGCACTCGGCGCGGAAAAGCTGGCGTTTCTGACCGACATTGAGGGCGTGTATGCCGACCCGGACGACAAGGACAGCCTGATCTCGGAGCTTACGGTCAGCGAGACGAGAAAGCTCTTATCCAGCGGCAACATCGGCGGCGGGATGCTTCCGAAGTTAAATAACTGCGCGGATGCCATCGAAAACGGCGTAAACCGTGTTCATATCTTAGACGGTCGTATCGCGCACTGCCTGTTGTTAGAGATCTTTACCAATCACGGTGTCGGAACGATGATCATGCGTGACGGTGAACAGGGCGAATAGGAGAGCGGAGGTTTGCTATGGGAATCATGCAGGAATATATAGATGAAGCGGAGAGAGATCTCCTTCATACATATAACCGGTACCAGGTGGTTTTTGATAAGGGAGAAGGCGTATACCTTGAGGATATCGAGGGAAAGAAGTATCTGGATTTCGTATCCGGGATCGGCGTATTTGCTTTGGGATACGGCAATCGTGAGTATAACGAGGCAGTGAAGGCGCAGGTTGATAAGATCCTTCACACATCCAATTATTATTACAATGTACCTGCCATCGAGGCAGCCAAGGCTATCAAAAAGGTATCCGGAATGGATCGTGTTTTCTTTACCAACAGCGGCGCGGAGGCGGTTGAGGGCGCTATTAAAACAGCAAGAAAATACGCATACTTAAAGGACGGAAGGACCGACCACGAGATCATTGCCATGGAGCATTCGTTCCACGGCCGTACCATGGGAGCGCTCAGCGTAACCGGTACAAAGAAATACCGCGAAGCCTTTGAGCCGATGATCGGCAACATCCGTTTTGCGCAGATGAATGATATTGAGAGTGTGAAAGCACAGGTAAACGACAGAACCTGCGCGATCCTCTTAGAGACCGTACAGGGAGAGGGCGGTATCCATCCGGCCGATGAGAGTTTCTTACGGGAGATCCGTCAGATCTGCGATGAACGGGATATCCTTATGATCTTGGATGAGATCCAATGCGGGATGGGCCGTTCCGGAGAATACTTCGCATGGCAGAGATACGGGATCAAGCCGGATGTGATGACCTGTGCCAAGGCGCTTGGATGCGGCGTTCCCGTCGGTGCTTTCCTGATGAGGGAAAAGGTTGGATCGGCTTCCTTAAAGGCCGGCGATCACGGAACGACCTACGGCGGCAACCCCTTAGGCGGTGCGGCTATCTGCAAGGTACTGGAACTCTTTGAGAAAGAGCATGTACTGGATAATGTTAATGAAGTGGGCGCTTATCTTTTTGATACACTGGAAGTGATCCGCGCGGAGAGAGAAGATATCGTGGATCACAGAGGCGTGGGTCTGATCCAGGGACTCGAATTTGACCATCCTGTAGCCGATATCATCAATCGTGCCCTTGAAAAAGGACTGGTGCTGATCAATGCGGGACAGAACATCATTCGTTTCCTGCCGCCGCTTGTGATCACGAAAGAAGACGTGGACCGGATGGCCGGGATCCTGCGGGAGAGTCTGTAAGTGGGTAAAGAGAAGAAGAAAAAAGAAAAGGAATCCTCGCCTCGCAGGCGAAGCGCGGCGTGGATGCAAAGAGGAAGAATAAGGCTGCTCCTGAGAATATTGGGAGCAGTTCTTTTGCTGTTTGTCCTGTTGTGGACGGCTCTCTACTACCGGTCAAAAGAGCTTGAAAAGACCGGGGATTCGCAGGCAGACAATATATCGCAGGTAATGCCGACGCTGTATATCTGGTATACGGATGAGGGCTTGACCGATTATATCAACAGTGCCGCGCTATCGTATCTTGATACGACCGGGGTGCGCGTGGTCCCGGTCTTAAAAAACGGACTGGAGTATCTCGAGGGGATCGGTGCCGCATCGAGAGATACGATCGATCTGGACAATGAGAGGGAGAAGATGCCGGATCTGTATATCATCGGAGCGGATTCTCTGGAAAAGGCCGCCATGGCCGGTGTTGCAATGCCGATCACGGATCCCGGAAATATCATGACGCAGACCAATTTTCTGCAGACGTCTTTGGCTGCCGCTACCTATCATGGTGTGTATTACGGCTATCCTTTTTATTACGAGACGGCCTTTATGGTGTATAATAAGACATACCTAAGAGAGTTGGCGGATCAGGCCTTAAGAAGAGAGTTTGCTCCCGCAAAAGAGCCTGAAGAAGGCGAAGAGGGAAGCGGGACCGTATCGGATAATGAGGCCGTGGATCCGGATGAGATACCCGGTGGGTTTACACAGGCGCAATGGGATGTGATGGTCGATCTGCAGGCGGAGTCCATGATCCCTCACTCCATCGAGGATATCGAGGAGATCGCCGGTAACTATGATGCCCCGGAGGGTGTGGAAAATATCTTTTTGTGGGATGTTTCCGATCTGTTTTACAATTACTTTTTTGTAGGAGCCTATATGCAGTTAGGCGGCAATTGCGGTGATGACGAAACGGTTCTGGAAATATATAATGAAGATACGGTACACTGTATGGAAGTGTATGGCGGACTGCATCAGTTCTTCTCCATTGAGTCGGCTGAGAGCAGTTATGACAAGGTGCTCGAGGACTTTTTGGCGGGTAATTCGATCTTTACGATCGTAACGACGGATGCCCTGCCGCGTCTGCAGCACATGTCGGCCGAGGGAACCTTCCCTTATGAGTACAGTGTGGCGTCGCTGCCGGCCGTGGATAACGAACACGAGGCGGAGGGACTTTCCACTACCAATTGTGTTGTGATCAACGGCTTTACCAACTATTCGCAGGAAGCGAATATGTTTGCTCATTACCTGATCTACAACGGAGCGGATACGCTTTATGAGAGAACGGGAAAAATGCCGGCGATCAATGTTTTGGAGGACAGCACGGATGCCAGGGAAATGGTAAGAGCGGTGTACGCTCAGACGGAGAGTCTCCCGAAACTGATAAAGTTAAGCAACTTCTGGATCAATCTGGAAGGCGCGTTTACACAGGTCTGGAACGGAGGAAATCCCAATGAGATCCTTCACAGACTGTCGGAACAGATGAAGACACAGATCGAGGGGAGTATCGTATCGGAACCGATGCTTGAATTCGAGGAAGAAGATACACCACTGTATCCTGAGGAGTATATTGAGGAGGAGTAGCCATGTTTTGTTCGAATTGCGGTGCAGAGGTAAGCGGAAAGTTTTGCCCATATTGCGGATGTAAGCTTCCGGATGTAACGGGCGTTTCAGGAGGGGATCTTCCCGTTCCGACCGTGGACGGGGAAATCCTTACGGTAGACGGTGACAGCATCGTAAATGCGGAGGATGCTGTATGGTCTGAGCCTGGGAGAAACAGTTTGCGCAGTCTCTCCAGAATGACGCCGCCTTCATCATCCGGTGTTGTGGCAGCACAGGCAATCGGAGCACCCACTGCAAACGGTACGAGACCGGTAGTGCAGATGGTGCAGACAGCGGAACCGGTGGAGCAGCAAGTATATCCCGGGGCTCAGCAAAGCGCTCAGCAGGCAGGACCGGGAGCACAGCCCGGCGCGCAAGCCGGAGGACCGGTGGTATACCAGGCCGGACAGACGATCAATATAAATACGATCACATATAATAACTCACCTACGGGAAATCAGGTTACCTATCAGACGACGCAATATCCGAATCCCGCTTATACGGGAAATGTTCCCGCAAACAAGTCGCCCAAGGAAAAGTCGGTTGCTTTATTGCTTTGTTTCTTTTTGGGATTTTTCGGTGTGCATCATTTCTACGCGAATCGCCCGATCATGGGGCTTATATACCTCTTTACGGGCGGTATCTGGGGTATCGGATGGCTGATCGATCTGATCCTGATCGCTACCGGTAATTATAAGGATTCTGACGGAAATCCTATTTTATGATGCTTAAGAATTGCCGGAGTTTCTAAAGAAAGCGTAAGACATATTGGGAACTTTCCTTAAAGAAGCACTTGCAAGAGAAAATAACTTATTTTAGAATAACATTGTCTGAGAGACCTTTTGCGCGGGATACTGCCGAAAGGAGTCTGAATTGAGTTGTAGCAATTCATTTGTTCGACGCAGAGACCGTTTTGTATCTTGCTTGATGGTTCTGTCGTTTTTAAGTATTGTCTTATGTTGCGGTTGTTCTTCTGTTACCGGAACGCCTGCCCGATCTTCCGCGGAGGTGGAAGGCGGTGTCTATCTCGGATCTTCGGATCCGGAAGCTCAGACAAACGCAGTAGGAGAATCAGTACCGGAGGATGGAGAAGGATCCGATTCGTCTGCAGGAAATGCAGAGCCCGATGAGGAGACTGTTGTTTATATACATATTGCGGGTGCGGTATGTGATCCGGGAGTATATGCATTGTCACCGCAAAGCCGTCTGATCGAGGCGGTAAATGCAGCCGGTGGTTTTACAAAAGAGGCGGACGAGACATACTTAAATCTTGCCGAACAGATTGCGGACGGGACCCGGTATTATGTCCCGACCATGGAAGAGACGGAAGCGCTTACGGCCGGTGGCGGAGGTGCTTTGGACAATGCGCGGATGGGCGTTTCGGAACCGTCTGTGTATGATTCGCAGGGGAGGCTTGATATCAACCTTGCCGGCGTAAAAGAACTAATGGAGCTCGACGGGATCGGTGAGAGTAAGGCAAATGCGATCATTGCCTATCGGGAAGAACACGGAAGCTTTTCCGATACGAGAGGTCTTATGCAGGTAAGCGGGATCGGAGAAGGAACATATGAGAGATTAAAAGACAGTATCGTAGTCCGGTAGAGATGACCGGAGTGCGTTTCGATATGAGGATGGAGTAAATTATGGCACATAAGATTTTGGTTGTGGATGATGAAAAGGCGATCATCAAAGGGATCCGTTACAGTCTGGAACAGGATGGAATGGAAGTCCGCGAGGCCTATGACGGGGAGGAAGGTCTGGCACTCGTAAAGAGTGAAAAGTTTGATCTGGTCCTTTTAGATCTCATGCTTCCTAAGATCGAAGGCATGGATGTGTGCAGACAGATCCGTGAGTTTTCCGATGTTCCGGTCATTATCCTTACGGCCAAAGACGACGATATGGATAAGATCATGGGACTGGAGTCCGGCGCGGATGATTATATTACCAAACCCTTCAATATTCTGGAGGTTAAGGCGAGGATCAAGAACATCCTGCGTCGTATCGATCGAAACGAAAAGAAGGAACAGAAGGAGAAGTCGATCATCGTTGACGGACCGTTAACAATGAATCTTTTAAATCACCGCCTGCAGATAAACGGTCGGGAGATCAGCCTGACATCCAGAGAGTTTGCTCTTTTAGAGCTCTTAATCACGCACCCGGATCAGGTATACGGCAGAGAGCAGTTGGCCAGGTTGATCTGGGGAGAGGATTCCCCCGGAGACGTAAGAACGGTGGATGTGCATGTCCGCAGACTTCGAGAGAAGATCGAGGTCAACCCGGGAGCGCCTCAGTTTGTCCGCACCAAATGGGGTATGGGGTATTATTACAGAGGCTTTGAGAAATGATCGACGGACTGAGATCCTTTTATCAAAAATACAAAAAGAAGTTTAAGTTTCTGCGGAGTTTCCGGCTCCGCATATTTCTGATCATTTCCCTGGTATCTGTCTTTTCCGGGGAAGTGATTCGAAGGGGAATCGTTGAAGGTTTCGAAGAGAGTTCCGTAAATAACCGCACCAATGAGATCACCGCCCTTATGCGGAGCATGGCGGATCACCTGGTGACATATGGTTATATGCAGGATACATCTTCGGATGTTATCAATGCGGAGATCTCCCTATTTTCCAATATTTTCGACGGACGTATACAGGTTATCAACACGGATTTTCGCGTGATCAAGGACACTTACGAGATCAGTGTGGGTAAGACGATCATCGGTGATGAGGTGATCCGTGCCTCGAGGAATGAGACGGTTACGGATTACAATGAGGAGCTGCATTTTATCGAAGTGGCGCTTCCCGTCATGGGCTCGATGGATGAAAACGGTGTGCGCCAGGTGGAAGGTGTTCTTTTGGCGAGTGCCTCAACGGTGCTGATCCTGCAGGATATCACGATCTTAGAGCGACGGGCACTGTTACTGGAGATGCTGGTCTGCATGATAATGATCGGACTGGCGATGTTACTGTCCGGAGTTTTGACCAGACCCTTCGATCATTTGAAGAAGGCGATCGGTGAGGTGGTCTCTTTTGAGGATGAGACGCAGATCGAATCCGATTATCTTGAGACGGAGGAGATCGTGGATGCCTTTAACCGTTTAAGGCAGAGGATGAAGGTGCTTGATGACTCCAGGCAGGATTTTGTAAGAAATGTCTCTCATGAGTTAAAGACGCCTATTGCCTCCGTCAAAGTGCTGGCGGATTCTTTGAATGGACAGGAAGATGCTCCCGTTGAGGTCTATCGGGACTTTATGCAGGACATCACAAAGGAGATCGATCGTGAAAACGATATCATATCCGACCTGCTGGCACTGGTGAGGATGGATAAGGGCGAGTCCGGACTCAATATCGAACGGACGGATGTAAACGAGTTGGTTGAATCGACCGTGAAGAGGCTCGGACCGTTAGCCAGAAAAAATGAGGTCGATCTGATCTGGGACAGCCGCAGGGAAGTAGAAGCGGATAACGACAAGGTGAAGATGAGTCTGGCAATCTCAAACCTGATCGAAAACGGCATCAAATATAACAAGCATCCGGGCTGGGTCAAAGTGGTGCTGGATGCGGATCATCAGTTTATGATGCTTGAGGTTTCCGACTCCGGAATCGGTATTCCGGAAGAGGATATCGATCATATTTTTGAGAGGTTTTACCGCGTGGACAAATCCCATTCCAGAGAGGTCGGAGGAACCGGACTGGGGCTTGCTATCACCAGAAAGACGATCCTGTTGCATCGAGGTTCCATCCGTGTAAACAGCGTGCCCGGTGAAGGATGCGTCTTTTCCGTTAAGGTGCCGCTTGTACATATCGGTGACCGGACCGGGAAGTAGTGTCGGATAACAGTTTGGAAGGATCATTCTTTCGAAAGAGAGCCGACAGGGAGAGCCTCGAAGACAATCTGTGAAGGAGCGATACAGAGTGGAAAGGTATAAGAACCTGTCTCAAATACATATACGACAGATAGGAGCATTCTTCCTGACAGGAGTCTGCCTTCTTTTTTGCGCGCTCTTTTTGGCGTCCTGCAAAGGAAAGGAGGATCCGGCCGCGCCGGCGGAGGGAGAGATCGCGGTATCTTATATTAACAAAGATATGACGGCGCTGGTTACGGAAACGTATGAGCTCCAATCGACCGGCACTGTGGAACAATTGATGGAAGTGATCGATCTGTGGAATGAAACTTCGCAGGATCTTAACCGTAAAAGCCCGCTGCAAATGGGATTTACCGTGGATGGCTACCTGTTAGATGGTAAGAATCTGACGATCGAAGTCGGCGCGGACTACAAACGGCTTTCCCGTTCGGAAGAGGTGCTTATACGAGCAGCACTGGTGCGGACCCTGACTCAGATTAAGGGCGTATCCTCTCTTAGCATCAATGTGGAAAAAGAGCCCTTGACCGATTCCGCCGGGTATCTGTACGGCGCGATGACGCCGGATATGTTTATTGACAGCAACGGAGGAGAGATCAACAACTACGATGAGGTAACGCTTCGACTGTATTTTGCCAATGATACGGGAGACCGTCTTGTGGCCGTCAACCAGCGTATCTTTAGAAATACCAATACATCCATGGAACGACTGATCGTGGAAGAACTGGTGGACGGACCGTCCGGCAGTACCGGGAAACCTGTTTTACAGGAAAAGACAAGGGTGATTTCCGTGATGATAACGGATGGAACCTGCTATGTAAACTTGAGCTCTGATTTTCTGAGCGGCTGTAACGGGGTGACGCCGGAGGTAACCCTCTACGCGGTGGTTGATTCGCTTGCGGAGCTGTCCAATATTTACAGAGTTCAGTTTCTGGTGGAAGGAAGTACGGATCATATGTATCAGGAGAGTATGGATTTAAATCTCACCTATACAAGAAATTTAGATATCGTGGAGTGAATATGAAAACAATATGAAGAGACCATTATGTGTATTTTCGCTGCTTTTTTTGACACTTGTATGGATCGTGTTGACGTCCCTGGGACCGCCGCTACCCGTCTATCATGAAAGAGCAGGCGATATTGTAACGGTCGCAGGGATCGTTGAAAACAAAGAAATTAAATCGGATTATGAGGTGTTCTACCTGCGCGACGTCCGTTTCTGTGACGGCGCGATACTTCCGGAAGAAAATGAAAAAAAGGATTATGTTCTTTCACAGGGAATAGTCTGTTATGTAACGGATATGGCCATGCCGCCTATGGGGGCTCTCATTTTTGTGCAGGGGAGACTCTCTGAGTTTAAAGAGGCGACCAATCCGGGAGAGTTTGACCTGCAAAAATATTATCTCTATAAGGGCTATGCCGGCCGCATCTCGGTGGATTCATGGGAGGCGGTTCATAAGGATTCGGAGTCGTATACATACAGCGTCTTTAAGGAAAGCCTGTGGAATATCCGCTGCATTCTGGCGGGTGTGATCGATGAGACCTTTGATGAAGAGGATGCGGGAGTTTTGAAAGCACTTCTGTTGGGAGATAAAAGTGACTTAAGTGGAGAGACCAAAGATCTCTACAGAGCAAGCGGGATCGCTCATATCCTTGCGATCAGCGGCTTGCATGTCAGTCTGCTCGGCATGGGTTTATATAAGCTTCTTCGAAAGATGACGTTGCCGCTTAAGGTTTCGGCACTTGTTTCTGTAAGTGTTATGGTTTCGTATGCGGTCATGACGGGAGAGAGCCTCTCGACAAACCGTGCGCTCATTATGTTTTTTATGACGATCCTGGCAGATGTCTTTCATCGGAGTTATGACCTGATAACGGCTCTGGCTCTGGCGGCCGTTACGGTTGTTTTCGGGCATCCGTACGAGATCATGACAAGCGGATTCTGGATGTCCTATCTGGCTGTGTGCGGAGTGGCCTTATTCTATCCGGCGTTAACGCAGGGAATCCATTGGGAGAAGAATGTAAAACATCGCCTTTTACAGGCGTTTTTGACATGCACGGCCGTCTCTGTATTTACGATGCCGTTGATCACACTCTATTACTATGAAGTGCCTGTATATTCGATTCTGATCAATATGATCGTAATTCCGTTGATGACCTGGCTGATGATCGGCGGGATCATAACCGTGGCTCTGGGATGCATCTGTCCTCCGATTGCGGATATCGCCTCGTGGCCGGTATGCGGGATTTTGAGATTATACCGGCAGATCTGTGAGTGTATGGAAAGGATTCCGGGACACAGTTTTGTGACCGGTGCTCCGGCCGGCTGGCAGGTGCTTGTGTGTTATGCACTTTTTTTCGCAGTCATTTTATTGGCAAAGAGACTCTCTATAGGAAAGCGTCTGCTGTTTGTCGTAACCGGCCTGACGATCCTTTGGATACGTTTTACTCCGCAGGTAAGAGTCGTGGTTCTTGATGTGGGTCAGGGAGACGGGATTTTAGTCTGCACGCAGGAAGCAACACTTTTCTTTGACGGAGGCAGTACATCAAAAAATAACCTCTACACCTACCAGATCGAGAAAGTGCTGCTTTACTATGGTATCAGCGAAGTTGACTATTGGTTTTTATCACATCCGGATAGAGATCACACCAGCGGTCTCTGTGAAATGCTGGATATACAAAAGCAACAGATGGTCTATGAAAGGAAGATCAGGATAGGAACGATCGTTTTGCCAAACGCATATGGAGTGGAGGAGGATTTTTCCGCTCTGATCGCCTCAGCGTCGGAATTGGGATATCCGGTGATGCTTATGGCGCGGGGGGACAGGATTACGATCGGTAAAACGGAAGTGTATTCGCTTCACCCGCAAGCCGGATACAGCTGTGATGATGTCAATACCTATTCCCAGGTGCATCTGGTCTGCCGGGATACCTTTGCCGGAATATTTACCGGCGATGCAACAACGGAGAGTGAAGAGGAGATCTGTGACTACTTACAGGATAAGACATTGCCTCCTGTAACGATGTTAAAAGTAGGACACCACGGATCGCATACTTCGAGTTCGGAGGAGTTTTTGCGTCTCCTTCACCCGACGTATGCCATGATCTCCTGCGGCAGGGATAATTCCTACGGTCACCCGCACAGTGATGTTTTAGAGCGCCTGGAGGATACCGGCTGTGTTATCTGCCGCACCGACCGTCAGGGATGCATAACCTTAAGCGCCCAGGGCAATGAGATCAGGGTAATACCATTTTGCCGCTGATGAGGCCGCCTTTTTGCCAATGCACAGCGGGCGGCAACTTGACGGATTTGTTTTATACATAGTAAAGTACTTGTGGAAGCAACGAATGCTTCCGGTGTAATGTGGGAAATTCGGAGGGATAAAAATTGAATAGAAAAGCAATAAACAGAGCGCTC
>CALDIE010000186.1 GCA_937901625.1 uncultured Lachnospiraceae bacterium | reverse complement strand
CAAGTGCTTCCTTTCCGACAATATCCATATGGTTTGTCGGCTCATCGAGAATCAGAAGATTCGGTCTCATCTGAAAGATCTTTGCTAAAGCCAGACGCACTTTCTCTCCTCCGGAGAGCATGTTCACCTGCTTAAACACATCCTCCCCCGTAAAGAGAAAACCGCCAAGGATGTTTCTTACTTCCGTTTCCGTTAATGTCGGATACTCGTCCCAGAATTCGTCGATCACCTGCTTATCACTTCTGTACTGCGCCATCTGTTGCTCGAAATAACCGATCTCAACGCCATGTCCGAAGCAAAACTTCCCGCCTTTAGCCGGTATCGACTTAACCAGCGTCTTAAGAAAAGTGGATTTGCCCAGTCCGTTTCCTCCGATGATCCCGACCTTTTCCCCTTTCTTGACCGAAAGGGTGACTTTAGAGAGGATCTCATCGTAGCCGATAGCCAGATTTTCCGTATCCAGCACATCGTTTCCGCTTTCCCTTGCGGGATCGGTCAGGGTATGAAACGCCCGCAGGTCATATTCTACGGGCTTTTCGATCTTTTCCATATGCTCGATCTGTTTTAATTTGGACTTGGCCATGGTGGCCTTCGTAGCCTTATGGATAAACCGTTCCGCCAGCTGGTTAAGTCTGGCGATCTCCTTTTGCTGCGCAATGTATTCTTTTTTCTGCTTTTCGTATTCTTCTTTTTTCCTTGCCGTAAAAGCCGAATAGTTTCCGGGATACCGTTTTAATTTCTCATGTTCGATCTCATATACCACATCGGCGATGCGATCTAAAAACATACGGTCATGAGAAACGATGACCACCGCTCTCGGATATTCTTTTAAATATCCTTCCAGCCATGCGATCGTTGAAATATCCAGATGATTGGTCGGCTCATCCAAAAGAAGGATATCAGGTTTGGACAAAAGGAGTTTAATGAACGCGATCTTTGTCCTTTGTCCCCCGGAAAACTCGCTTAGAGGTCTTGTCTCATCTTCTAACGCAAATCCGAATTTTGAAAAGACCTGCTCATAATCCTTCTCGTACCGATACCCGCCCAGGTAAGTAAAACGTTCCTCAAGCGCGGAATATTTCGAGACGATCTCTTCGTCCACTTTCCCCGTCTGCGCGTTTAGTTCGATCTTTTGTAAGAGCCCTTCCATCTCCTCTTTCATCTTAAGGATGGGGGCAAACACTTTACGGATCTCATCTCCGAGCAGGACTTTGTCATCCTCAAAAGTCATTTGACGAAGCCACCCGATGACCGGTTCTCCGAGTGCCGTGATCGCCGCCTGTTCACCGTCTTCTTTTTCCAGCAAAAGCTCTCCCGTGATCAGTTTTAAAAGTGTGGTCTTACCACAGCCGTTTCGTCCGACCACAGCGATCTTTTCCGTGTTCCGGATCTCAAAGTGTATATCTTTTATAATGGCTCGGTCCCCATAGGAAACCGAGCCACCGGAAATCTGATAGTACATAGATTGTCGTACCTTTCACCGGAGCGCGCTCCTTAGATATTGCCGAAGAAATCTCCATCACCGTTTCCGGAATCCTCCCTGAAAGGAAGATTCGCAACCGGCATCTGAATGTTGAGTCCCAAAAGCTGTGTTACGCTGCGGATCTTTTCAAATACACCGATCATTACATCATTCAGATAGTTCTTCTTGATCAGCTCATCCAGATTGTCAACAAAAGTGCTGACCGTAACCGGCGTTAAGGTTTCCATCTCAAATGTGATGGACTTCTTTTCCTCATCAAATGCCTCGTATTTTACGGCTACAACCGCTGTTGTAGGCGCGCTTGGATTCAAACGGATACCGTAATTCGTCTTTACGGTCATCTTCAAAGGCTCACCCGGTTTTGCGCTGTACTGGTTGTCATACTTTACCGACTTAACATTCGTTGCTCCGATAGATACTCTGATGTCTTTCATGTTCTTTCCTCCAATTTCCTCTTGTTTTTTCTGTATAGATTTTTCGACTGTTTACCTATAATGCCGTTTTATTCTCTTTCCGGCAACGCCAATAATACATCCACAATCGGCTTGATCTCATCTGTTTCCAGTTCATCGCCACGTCCGGCATCGCACAGCGCAGCCATCGCCGGATCGATCGGAAGTCTGACTACCGTGTCGATCCCGTAAGCTTTCGAAATCTCCCCGATACTGCTCTTTCCAAAGATATCGTGTACCTTTCCGCAATCCGGACATTTAAATCCTGACATATTTTCCACTATCCCAAGGATGGGCTTATTCATCAATTCTGCCATGCGTACCGCCTTGGCCACGATCATGGAGACAAGATCCTGCGGCGAGGCAACCACAACGATTCCCTCCACCGGAAGAGACTGGAATACCGTCAGCGGTACATCCCCTGTTCCGGGCGGCATATCCACAAACATATAATCCACATCTCCCCACAGCACTTCCGTCCAGAACTGACGCACCGTGCTCGCGATCATGGCGCCTCTCCAGACCACCGGATCCGTTTCGTGATCCAGCAGCAGATTGATACTCATCATGCGGATTCCTTTTTCGGACATAACAGGGATCACCCTTTCTCCGTCCGATCCGGCCTGCTCTCGAATCCCGTATATTCTGGGAATCGACGGTCCCGTGATATCCGCATCCATGATCGCAGTGCTTTTCCCCGCACTGCGCATTGCGTTCGACAACAGGGATGTTACCATTGACTTCCCCACGCCGCCTTTTCCGCTGATCACTACGATCAAATGCTTTACATCAGAAAGCTCATTTGGCTGTGTCAGCACTTCCGGTCCTTTTCGACTGCCGCAGCCTGTCACTCCACACCCTGCGCAATCCGTCTTTTGACAATCTTCACTCATTATACCTACTCCAGACTACTCCTCATCCGCACCGTTTCCGATACGATCCGGCACATGTTTATCGATCAGATATTCAATGATCTTTCCGGCCATGCTGTACGGATACAGAATGGCTATCTCCGTCTCCGTCGCTTCCCCCAACTGTAAGCGGAAACTGATCTTAACAAAACGCTCCTCTCCGGGGAAATGCTGCTCCATATAGTTTCCGGTATCTTCTTTTTCCGTAACAGGT
This sequence comes from uncultured Lachnospiraceae bacterium, assembly GCA_937901625.1. Lineage (GTDB taxonomy): Bacteria > Bacillota > Clostridia > Lachnospirales > Lachnospiraceae > NK4A136. The sequence continues at coordinate 2,676 of CALDIE010000186.1, read as the reverse complement.
ACCGAAATATTCACCCGTACATCCAAAAGACCTGCTAAAGACGTAGCCACCGCCCCTGTGATCTGGTTCATCGCTTCCGAAATGGCACTGAAATGTATATCCGAAATCTCTTTTTGATAATATTCCCCGTATCCGTCGCCGCCCATCATCAGGTCGGTTAAGATCCTGGCCTGCTCCTCTCCGAGAAACATCACCGTATAACCGCATACTCCGGATACGAAATCCACTCTGGTGATAACGGTTTCTTTATCATCGTGCCATATCATATCCCCGCGACCAAGGAGCTCAACGTTCGGCGTTGTAACATGGATAAGGTTGTTTAAGAGGATTCCGAGTGAAGTCACAGCATTACCGATACTGATATTCATCAGCTCCCCGACAACAGACTTTTCCAATTCTGAAAAAACCGCTTCCCTCTCCATACATTCACCTTCTTTGGGATGTAATCCCGTCTCACAATAAACCCCGGAAACGATTTACATTATAACAAATCTGTATCAAAACCTCAACTCTATGACCGAAGGCACTGAATCCGCGTCTTCCACCCCGGTTACAGATGTCTTCCATCCCGCTGATCACTTAGAATATGCGTCTGCCTCTCATCTTCGCAGAGCTCCCTGACGGTCTTTCCCAGAAGCGGGTGTCTTTGATACGGTGCCAGTTCCTTAAGAGGTATCATCACAAAATCCCTTCGGATCATATCCGGATGGGGCACCGTCAGTCTATTCGTATCGATCACCCGATCGTCAAAAAACAGGATATCAAGGTCAAGCGTTCTCGGTCCCCAGTGAACTTTGCGTTCTCTCCCCGCTTCTTTTTCTATCTCCTGTAAGCGGTCCAAAAGCTCCTCAGGCTCATAAAGTGTCTCCAAAAATAATACTCCGTTTAAAAAATCCGGTTGATCCTCCACTCCGTAAGCGCTTGATCGATATATCGAAGATACCGCCTTTACATGACATCCTTCTGTCTGATCCAGTTTGCGGATCCCCTCTTTGATCAGGGATTCACTGTCCCCAAGATTGGATCCGAACGCCACATAAGCAAAATGTCTGCATCGAACGATCCTGACGGATACCGATTCAAATTCCGCTTCGATCGGCGCCTCCGGCTTGCGAATCTCTATCTCTGCCTCTGCAAGCAGCTCATAGCGTTCCAGCAGATCCGTCGCAATATCCTCAGCCGCCGCTTCGATCAGATGTCTGGTACGCTCTTTCATGATCCTTTCGATATCCGCGCATACATCCGCATAGCTGACGGTATACTTTAAATCATCTGTTCTGCCGGCTTTACGAAAATCACCGCGTAACTTCGCATTCACGAAAAAATGCTGTCCCTTACTGTTTTCCTCATCGAAAACACCGTGATATGCATATATTTTCAGGTTATCGATCCTGATCTCATCCATCGTAAGTCGTTCCTATCCCTCATCTTTTACATTCCGGATCGCGCGGATCATATCCAGAGCCTGCCTGTTTTCCTTCACGTCATGTACTCTGAAAAAACTGCATCCCGCCTCAAAACCGTAGACCGTAGTGGCTACCGTAGCGACCATACGCTCATCCACCGGAAGGTCAAGTGTCTTTCCGATCACGGATTTTCTCGATGTGCCAAGCAATACCGGCAGACCGAAAGAGTGAAAATCCTTTATATACTTTAATACCTGCAGATTCTGATCGATCGTCTTCGCAAAACCCACTCCGGGGTCGATCACGATCTGCGCTCTGTTTACGCCTGCTTCATCCAGCCGTTTTAAAGCCGCTTTCAGATCATTTAAAACATCTCTTCTGAAATCCGCATATTCAAAGATTTCCCTGTTATGCATCAGGCAGTACGCGCAGCCGGTATCCGCGATAACCCCCGGCATATCGGGGTCTGTAAGGCAGCTGATATCATTGATCATATCGGCTCCCGCCAACAATGCTTCTTTTGCCACTTCCGCCTTGGTGGTATCGACCGAGATCGGAATATCACTAACCGAGCGTATCCTGCGGATCACCGGCACAATACGACTCTGCTCCTCTTTAGCCGATACAGGTTCATATCCCGGTCTTGTGGACTCACCGCCTATATCCAAGAGATCCGCGCCGTCTCCGATCATGGAGAGCGCATGCTCTAACGCCTTATCTTCACTGTTATACTTCCCTCCATCCGAAAACGAATCCGGTGTCACATTGAGAATCCCCATAATGTACGCGCCGTTATCCGTATCAAATATCCTCCGGCCGATCTTCATCCGTCGCTGTCCCCTTTGTACCTTTTTATCATCTTTCCAACATATGGTAAAACTGTTCTCTTAAGTCCCTGTCGCCCTCAAAGACGCCCCGGCTTACAACGGTCACCGTCTGTGTACCGGGCTTTTTAACGCCACGCATGGTCATGCACATATGCTCTGCTTCAAGCATGACCATTACCCCCTTTGGTTTTAACTCATCCATCACCGCATCCGCGATCTGTGCCGTGAGGCGCTCCTGTAACTGCAGGCGTCTTGCGTACACTTCTACCGTTCTGGCCAGTTTGCTAAGCCCCACAACCTTTCCGTCCGGTATATAAGCGACATGTGCTTTCCCGTAAAAAGGCAGCATGTGATGTTCACAAGTGGAATAAAAGGTTATATCCTTTTCCAGAACCATTTCATGCGTATCCGTCGTAAAGGTCCGTCCAAGCGGTTCACTCGCA
>CALDIE010000185.1 GCA_937901625.1 uncultured Lachnospiraceae bacterium | reverse complement strand
CTGGTGGAGGAACTGGAAGGCTTAAAAGCAAATCTGGAAGAAACGATAGAGGAATTTCGCAGACAGTTAAGCAACCGCGTCTACAGAGATCCTTCAAATAAGGGCAAAAATGAGTGATTTTAATGTAACGGAGGAATTAAAAAAACTTCCGAACCAGCCCGGTGTATACATCATGCGGGATGGAAATGATACAATACTCTACGTCGGTAAGGCCGTGAACCTGCACAACAGGGTCCGGTCCTATTTCCGCGAAAATATCGGGCGAGGTCCCAAGATCGATCGCATGGTCAGTCTGATCGACCGCTTTGAGTACATTGTGACGGATTCCGAACTGGAGGCGCTGGTTCTGGAAAACAATCTGATCAAGGAATACCGTCCCAAGTACAACACGATGCTGCGGGATGACAAGACGTATCCTTATGTTAAGGTAACGTTGTTCGAATCCTATCCGAGAGTCTTTTTATCGAGAACGATGAAAAAGGATAAGGCAAAGTATTTCGGACCTTATACCAGTGCCATGGCCGTAAGAGAGACGATCGACCTTATCAATAAACTCTATGGTCTGAGAACCTGCAACAGGATCCTGCCGAGAGATGCGGGTAAGGAACGGCCGTGTTTAAACTACCACATCGGACAGTGCTGCGGACCCTGCATCAGGGATAAGATCAGCGAAGAGGAATACGCGAAACGCGTGGAAGCCGCTATGTCTTTTTTGGGCGGTAATTATGAACCGGTTTTAAAAAGCCTCCGGCAAAAGATGGAGGAAGCATCGGAAAACCTTGCCTTTGAAGAGGCGATGCGATATCGTGATCTTTTAGAGAGCGTATCTGCCGTAGCGCAAAAGCAAAAGATCGAGGACACCGCCGGAAACGACCGTGATATCATTGCGATGGCAAGAGACGATCAGGACGCGGTGGTACAGGTATTCTTCCTACGGGGCGGCCGGATGGTCGGCCGGGAACACTTCTTTATGAAGCATACGGAGAATGAGAGCTCGGAATCGATCCTGTGCAGCTTCATAAAGCAGTTTTATGCGGGAACTCCGTTTATTCCAAGAGAGATCATGCTCCCGACGCTTAGCGCGATGGAGTCTTTTCGTAACATTGACGCAGAAAGTCCCGGCATGGATCGCGAGTACGAGCTGATAGAGAAGTGGCTTTCCGGGAAGAAGGGAAGCAGGGTATATCTCCTTCGCCCGAAGAAGGGACAGAAGGAAAAACTGGTGGAACTGGCAGCCAGAAACGCGATGCTGATCCTTACACAGGACAGGGAAAAGATCAAACGCGAGGAAGGACGCACCATAGGAGCGGTCCGTGAACTCGAGTACCTGATCGGACTCGAAGGTCTTGAGCGGATGGAATCCTACGATATATCGAATATCAGCGGATTTGAAAATGTCGGCTCCATGGTCGTATACGAGATGGGGAAGCCAAAGAAAAGCGATTACAGGAAGTTCCGTATCCGTACGGTGGAGGGTCCGGATGACTACGCCAGCATGCGGGAAGTCCTGACAAGGCGTTTTACCCATGGTTTGGAGGAACGCAAAAAAGGAGTCAGTGACGGACACTTTGACCGCTTTCCGGATATCATCCTGATGGACGGCGGACGCGGCCAGGTAAACATCGCGCTGGAGGTGCTGGATACCCTGGGGATCCCGATCCCGGTTTGCGGTATGGTCAAGGATGATCATCACCGGACAAGGGGGCTGTACTTTGAAAACAGGGAGATCCCGATCGATAAGGATTCGGAAGCCTTTAAACTGCTGACCCGGATCCAGGATGAGGTTCACCGCTTTGCCATCGAGTACCACCGGTCACTGCGAAGCAAAGAGCAGGTGCATTCGGTGCTTGACGATATCCCCGGCGTGGGACCGGGCAGGCGGAAAGCCCTGATGAAGGCCTTTGATTCGATCGACGAGATCCGGGAGGCAAGCAAAGAGACGCTTATGGAAAAGGCGTCTATACCGCGCAACGCGGCAGAGGCAATCTATACTTTTTTCCATTCAGGGAATGAAGGATAAAGAAAAAGGAAAAGTAAAGGAGAAGGGCGATTAGTATGGAATTTCAATGTGTAAATGAAGTGAGGATGTTTGACTACAGAGATTGTAAGATCCTATCCTGGGAGATGACCGAAGAGGGGCTTAAACTGGTGGTGGAAGCACTGATCGTAGGACCGTTTAACAGTCAGAATCCGATGATGTGCCGGTCGTACGCGGATACGACAACTATCTTATTTAAAGACGTGGTGATCTTAAATGCGTATGCGGAAGGATTGCGTCGCTACGATGCGAATGACAACCTGATAGAGGAAGTACCGGATGTGGATCTGACGCAGGAGCAGATCGATGAGTTCAAGAAGTGGGCAGAGGGTAATTATCTGGCGGATATAAGGAAAGATCCGGACGAGAACAAGTATCAGCTCCTGATCGAATGTACGGGGGAGGAACCGTACGGCGCGATCGGATTGATCTCCTATTGCTTTAATGTATCCAGTGATGAGGTGGTCTGTTCCTGGGACAGATTTTTAAACCGCGTGGAGTAATACATATAGTAAACGTCAAAAATACTTTTGTCGTTTGCTGTAAAAAATAATACAGAAGATCCGGAGCAGCGAAAGAGAGGACAGACGGGATGGCGGACACAGACAATCATAATACTTATTATCTGGAGCGGATGCTTTCATTTATAGAAAATTCTCCTACACCTTACCATGTGGTAGCGAACCTAAAGAAGGAGCTGGTGCAGGATAAGTATACCGTGATCAAGGAAAAGGACGCATGGGAGCTAGGCGCCGGAGGTATGTACGCGGTGGACAGAAACGGGTCGTCCCTGATCGCGTTTCGTATTCCGCGTAAAAAGTCCTACCGCGGATTTTTGATCATTGCGTCCCACAGCGATTCCCCTTCATGGAAGATCAAGGAAAATCCGGAGTTAAAGAATGACTACTACGTACGCTTAAACACGGAAGGATACGGCGGGATGCTCTGCGCGCCCTGGTTTGACCGTCCGCTGTCGGTAGCCGGCCGTCTCTATATCAAAGAAAAAGAACGCGCTTCCGCGGAGAAGTCCGTTAAGCAGGTGCTCGTAAATGTGAACCGGGATCTGGTGATGCTGCCGTCGCTGGCCATCCATATGAACCGTGGGGCAAATCATGGGCAGGAATATAATGCGGCGAAAGATATGGTACCGTTATACGGAGACGCGAGTGCTGAAGGAACCTTTCTTTCCGTGATCGCGGAAGCCGCCAGGGTAAAGGAAAAGGATATCCTGGGACACGACCTGTATCTCTATGACCGCACGAACCCTTCGATCTGGGGGCATGAGGACGAGTTCTTCTCGGTATCGAGGATCGATAATCAGGAGTGCGCTTACACAACTTTCCAGGGATTTCTAAACGCGGATGAGCAGCGACGTACGGAGAACGACTACATCCCCGTATACTGCATCTTTGACAATGAAGAAGTGGGCAGTACCACGAAACAGGGGGCGGCGTCCACATTTTTGCGGGATACCCTGCGCCGGATCGTATTGTCTTTAAATATGGGTGAGGAAAAGTATTACCGCATGATCGCGGAGAGTTTCATGATCTCCGCGGATAATGCCCACGCGATCCACCCCAATCATTTCGACAAGGCGGATCCGGTGAACCGCCCGAAGATGAACGACGGTATCGTGATCAAGTCCGCGGCCAATCAGAAATACACTACGGATGCCTTCTCGGAGGCGATCGTGAAGATGGTTTGCCAGAGGGCAAATGTCCCCTGGCAGATCTTTACCAACCGCTCGGATGTGCCCGGCGGTTCCACTCTCGGAAACATCTCGACCACACAGGTGGCGATACGCACGGCGGACATCGGACTGGCGCAGCTGGCGATGCACTCGCCTTATGAAACGGCCGGAACGGAGGATATCTCTTACATGGTGGCCTTTGCCAGAGAGTTCTTCGGCGGTGGTATTTAAGTTTAAGAGGGTGTGGGTATCTCCTCCTTTTTATGGAAGGATTCTGTCCGAAGCGGTAAAGGAGCAGTTCCGTAGTCATGTCAAGCGGTAAAGGGGCAGTTCCGGACTCATTGACAAACACGGTGACAGCGTGGTACTATAGGCGAGTCGGTTCCTATTCCGGAATCATGGTTAAAACAAGGATTTGCAGGTGAAAAGTGGAAAATAAATATGTATTGACAATCTGTGGCGTGGCTGTAGTGGTGTGTGCGACAGCTTCTTTTATTGTATACGGGATGAAGAGGTCGAATGAGTTTTCTCCCGTGGATACGTCGATGCGCGTGGAGGGGATAAAGAACCTTCCTTTAACGAGTGGTATTTCGGCAAAGGGAGTAAGCGGCGCTATCACCGACTGGCAGGTGGCCAGGACAACGACAGCGCAGGTAAGCGGTGTGGACAATTGTACGGCCGCGGTGATCTATGACATTTCATTTTTGGGAGACGGCGGGATCATTGAACCGGACGGTTCTTTTACATTGACGATCGATATCATGCAGGAGATGGAGGATTCGGAAGGCGACACCTATGCGCTGTACAGTTCGAGTAGCGGCATGGAGGAGATCCCGGCGTATTTTTCCGATGGCGGTGTGCTCAACGCGGTTCTCGACAGCGGTGGGCGATATGTTCTGGTAAAGAGTATCGAGCGCGGAACGGAAGAGCTCTTTGCCGGGGCGGGAGCAGATACGGAGGCGACAGAAGGAGAGGCTAATCTTCAGGAAGCGGAGCAGGGAGATGCTCCCGAGGAAGTGGCAGACGCAGAACCTTCTCCCGTGCCGACCGAAACTCCGACGCCGGTTTCGACGTCAAATTACGCGGTGACCGGCAATATCAATGTACGAGAGAGTGCTTCGGTTAACAGCCGCAGCCTCGGTAAGTTAAATGCCGGTGATTCCATCGAGATATTGGAGATCGATCCGGATTCCGCATGGGTAAAGATTGCTTATAATGACGGCGAGGGATATGTTCGCGCGGATCTGATCCGTGTAAACAGCGGCGATCTGCCGGCCGATCTTCAGGCAGCGAAGGAGCATGCAGCCCTCGAGGTAAGCGAGCAGAGGGCAGCAGCGCAGGCAGCGGCAGAGCAGGCAGCGGCAGAACAGGCGGCGGCAGAACAGGCGGCGCAGGCAGCGGCAGA
>CALDIE010000184.1 GCA_937901625.1 uncultured Lachnospiraceae bacterium | reverse complement strand
AGACCTTAGAGGACGGAAAGACCGGATTTCTCTTTAAGGTTGCCGACGGGGAGGCGTTATTTGAAGCGCTGGAGAAATACTATCATCTGGAATTTGAGGAAAAGAAGACCATAGGACTTCGGGGCAGAGAGAAGATGGAAAAAGAATTTGACCGGAAGAATGTGGTAGCCACGGTGATGGAGGAAGTCCATCGTATTCTGGAACAGGCGGACCCCGGTTGATCGGCAGATAATCTGAATGATACGGGATGAGGAAGATATGAAAAAGGGAAAGGAACAAACGATAAAAACGATTCGAATGGGACGTAACGGACGGATTTTTTTGTATATTTTCACGACCGGTCTGCTTACGCACGGATATCGTCTGACCAATCGGTTGTATTGTGAGGATTCCTTTAATTATCTGGAAACCGTTTCGGTCGGATGGACCACTTCATTGGGGCGCATCTTTTTACCCTTTGTGGAGAAAGTAAGAGGCCCCAGGGAGCTGACCTGGCTGATCGGCTTATTGAGCATTCTCTTTATAGCGGGAGCGGCGGTGCTGATCGCAGATATGTTTGATATCCGTGGAAATGTAGGAGAACTGCTGCTATCGTGGATCATGGTCGCGCATCCTGCTGTGACCGGAACCTTCGGATATATGTATACGGCGGACGGATACTTTTTTGGAATGTTTTTAGCGGTTGCCGCCGCCTGGCTGATCGTAAAAAAGACGGGATATAAAGGATTGACAGGGGCGATACTGTGCCTTGCCGTTTCACTCGGTTTTTACCAGGCCTATATATCGCTAACGATCCTGTTGCTTGTGATCGTTATGATCACGGAATTGCTCGATCCAAAGACAAAGTGGAAGCAGTTTTGGAAAATGTGCGGCCGGTTTTTACTGATGGGGATCCTGGCGGCGGCAGTCTACATCGTTGCAATGAAGATCTGTTGGAAGATCGGACATTTTTCGGCCAGTGGCTATATGGGCTTCGGGCAGGAAAGCAGCAAGGTGGGAGGTATCGACCGCATAGTTGAGGCACTTGCGGATTGCTATTATGATTTTATATGGTTTATGGTCGTTCGCTTTAAGGTTACGATCTATAATGTTACCAACATCCTTATGATCGTTTCCATCCCGGTTCTGGTGATCGCGATCGCTATCCGTCAGAAAACGATCGCAAAGGCGGGCAGGATGTTGCTGATCGCCCTTTTGGGGCTGATGATCCCGATTTTTGCGCATATTTTTGAACTTGTTTCCACGGAAGTTTCCTATCAGTCCATTCCGATGATGTACCCTTTGACGGCCGTCTTTCTGATGCCGGTGATCCTCGCGGGAAAGCTCGAATACGGGGAAGGGGATATCGCACAGTGGAAGGATAAGGCATACGTAAAAAAGCATGTTTTAAAGATCGCGGTATCACTGTTGATGTTTTTGATCAGCGCGCACTTTACGGTGATCGCAAACCGATCCTATCAGGCGATGGAAGTGGCCAATACAAGAGTTGAAAACCTGATCAACCGCCTGCAGATGCGTATAGAGATGACGGACGGTTATTATGAGGGGATGCCGCTTGCGGTTGTCGGAAACTGCTACAAAGTCCCGGAATATATACAGGATGCGCCAATGATGTCGGGGGTAGTGTCGGATATTTTCCTGACATACAACGATACCTATGCGGCAGCACTTCGGTGGTATACCGGATATGAATACAGTGTTGTATCGAAAGAGCAGACCATAGATCTGATTCAAACCGAAGAGTTTGAGCAGATGAAGCCCTGGCCGGATGCTTCATCGGTAAAGGTGATCGACGGAACGATGGTACTGTATCTGTCCGATGCAGGCTATTCGGATTGGATTATGTCAGATAATGAAGATTAACAGCCTATGGCTGAAGGAGGGAACATTATGGATTTATATGAACGACTGGTTTCCGGTGAAGAAAAACTCTCACTTGTTGGACTCGGATATGTCGGAATGCCTATTGCGGTGGCTTTTGCGAGAAAGATCAAAGTTGTCGGTTTTGATTTAAACAGCGAAAAGATCGGGCTTTATAAAAGCGGTGTGGATCCTACCAGAGAGGTCGGAGACGAAGTGATCCAAAAGACCACGGTTGAATTTACGGCGGATGAAACGAAGCTCAGAGAAGCAAAGTTTCATATCGTGGCGGTGCCGACACCGGTAAATGATGACCATACGCCGGATTTAAGCCCCGTTGAGGGAGCCAGCCGGATCCTTGGAAGAAACCTTACGAAGGGATCGGTCGTTGTATTTGAGTCAACGGTATATCCGGGTGTTACGGAAGATATCTGTGTGCCCATTCTCGAAGAGGAATCCGGTCTTACCTGCGGTGTTGACTTTATGATCGGATATTCGCCGGAACGTATCAATCCGGGGGATAAGGTACACCGTCTGGAGACGATCACCAAGATCGTATCGGGTATGAATGAAGAAACACTGGATACGGTGGCTAAGGTATACGAACTGGTGGTGGAAGCAGGCGTATATCGCGCGGAATCCATTAAGGTGGCGGAAGCGGCAAAAGTGATCGAAAACAGCCAGCGGGATATCAATATCGCGTTCATGAACGAATTGTCTATCATTTTTCACAAGATGGGAATCGATACACAGGCGGTATTAAAGGCAGCCGGAACGAAATGGAATTTCTTAAAGTTTTACCCCGGACTGGTAGGCGGTCATTGTATCGGTGTGGATCCGTATTATCTGACCTATAAGGCGGAGGAGTTAGGATACCATTCACAGATCATCCTTTCCGGCCGGAGGATCAATGATGATATGGGAAAATATGTGGCGGAGAGTCTGGTCAAGAATATGATCCGGGTAGACCTTCCGGTACGAAATGCCAAAGTGGCCATATTGGGATTTACCTTTAAGGAGAACTGCCCGGATACAAGAAATACCAAGGTGATCGATATCTACAGAGAACTGCAGGAATACGGGATCACACCGGTGGTCGTTGACCCGGAGGCGGATGCGGAAGAAGCATTTCGTCTGTACGGCATCCGTTTTAAGACCATGGAGGATGTCCATGATATGGATGCGGTGATCGTTGCCGTCAGTCACAACGAGTTTACGGGCTTTGACCGTGAAAAGATCGATGGATTTTTCCGAAAGGGAAGCGAGAAGAAGGTATTGGTGGATCTTAAGGGAATCTATGACCGTGTCGAATACGAAGCAGACGAGAGCTATCTGTATTGGAGACTGTAAAGGATCTGAGCGCGTGCGGATGAATGCCCGATAAGGGCGGGAGATTATACAACTATACAGAATCGAGGAAAAAAATAATGGGATTTCAAAACGTGACATTTCCGGAAGGAAGTATATTTCTGGTAACGGGAGGAGCCGGCTTTATCGGTTCAAACCTTTGTGAGGCGATACTGGATCTTGGATACGAGGTTCGCTGCCTGGATGATCTTTCAAACGGACTTCAGGCGAATGTGGACTTTTTAAGCGACAGAAAAGGATATACCTTTATAAAGGGTGATATCCGCGACCTGGAGACATGCAAAAAGGCCTGTCGAGGAGTGGATTATGTTTTAAATCAGGCTGCCTGGGGAAGTGTGCCCAGAAGCATTGAAATGCCCCTGTTTTATGAGGAAAACAATATCAGGGGAACTTTAAACATGATGGAAGCGGCCAGACAGGAAGGGGTAAAGAAGTTTGTATATGCTTCGAGTTCCTCTGTATACGGAGATCATCCGGTACTGCCGAAGGTGGAAGGCCAGGAAGGGAATCTCCTTTCTCCCTATGCGCTTACCAAACGTGCCTGTGAGGAATACGGAAAACTGTATAAGAAACTCTATGGACTCGACACCTACGGACTGCGCTACTTCAATGTTTTCGGCAGACGTCAGAACCCGGACGGAGCGTACGCTGCGGTAATTCCAAAGTTTATCCGTCAGCTCCTTCGAGGAGAAGTGCCTACGATCAATGGTGACGGTAAGCAGTCCAGAGATTTTACCTATATTGATAATGTGATCGAAGCAAACCTGAAAGCCTGCCTGGCAGACAGTGAGGCAGCAGGAGAAGCCTTTAATATCGCATATGGCGGCAGGGAATATCTGATCGATATCTATTATTCCCTCTGCGAGGCGTTGGATATTAAGGCAGAGCCGAATTTCGGACCGGACCGTCCGGGAGATATCAAGCATTCCAACGCGGATATCAGCAAGGCTAAACGCCTGCTTGGCTACGATCCGGATTACGACTTCGCAAGCGGGATCAGGCTGGCAATCGACTGGTACAAGGAGAATCTGGTGTGAGAAAGATCACGATACGGATCGATGATATAGCCCCCGGCGTAAACTGGGAAAAGTATGACCGTCTTGAAGAGATGTTAGACAAACGACAGATCGCACCGTTGATCGGTGTGATACCCTGCGTGCGCGATACATCCCTGATCGGTTCCAAAGAACGGGAGGACTATGCGCAGTGGCTTCAGAAGAAGATGAAACAGGGCTGGGTCATTGCTATGCATGGATGTTATCATCTCTATACCACACAAAAAGGAGGTTTATTCCCGTTAAATCATTTTTCCGAATTTTCGGGGCTTTCCTATGAGGAGCAGAAGACGTTGATCACGGAAGGCTTAGAGGCGCTTAAACAGATCGGGATCACAACGGATATTTTTATGGCTCCGGGGCATTCCTTTGACAAGGTTACGCTTAAAGTTCTTAAGGAAAAAGGATTTCGCTATGTGACGGACGGATTCGGAAAAACGCCGTACCTTCGGGGAAATTTGATTTTTTTGCCCATCGCGGCCAGAAGAAAGAAGGATATTGAGAAAAAGGACGGAATGACAACGGTCGTTTACCATCCTCAGACGATGACGGAAAAAGAGTTTAAAGAGGCGGAAACTTTTTTTGATCGTTACGGCGATCAGATCGTTGATTATAAGACCTGGTTTGAAATAGAGGCGCCAAAGCGCAATGCCTGCATAGCAGCGGGTGAGTATCTGGAGGCAACTGCAAAGCATATGATCTCGTCGATCAGGGCACCGAAAGGGTAAGGAGGAGCAGATGAAGAATGAAAATGATCCGATCCTGGTCCTGCAGGTTTTTAGTGTTCTGGATATGGGCGGGGCGGAGAGCAGGATCATGGATCTGGCAGGAAATCTTGATCCGTCCAGGGTTCGATACGCTTTTTTGTTACATAACCGGGATGAGGACTACAGTAAGGATTTTTACGAAGAAGAGGCTGTGCGTTTAGGCTGTCCGGTATATCGCCTGCCACGCTATAAGATCTACAACGGGAGAGCATATCGCAAAGCGGTTCGGGAGTTTTTTAAAGAACATCCGGAGATCGATATCGTTCAGGGACATATGACAAGCGTTGCCTCTATCTATCTGCCGATCGCGAAGGAAACGATCGGAGCGGTAACGATCGCCCATGCGAGAAGCGCCGGCGTGGATCCTGGACTTAAGGGGAAACTCACAAAGTTTTTAAGACGCAATTTAAAGAAGCGTTGCGATCACTGCTGGGCATGCTCTACGGAGGCGGCGGATGCGCTTTACGGAGAGGATGCAAGAAAGAACGGTCAGGTAAGGATCATCCCCAATGCCATAAGGGTGGCGGATTTTGCGCCGGTGGAAAAACAGATAAAGAAGGGAAGTGAAATACGTTCCGCCTACGGACTGGACGGAAAATTTGTGGTTGGTCACATCGGGCGTTTTCACTACGCAAAGAACCATGAATTTTTAGTAGATATCTTTGCGGAAATCCTAAAGGTAAAAAAAGATGCGGCACTTTTACTGGTAGGAGACGGAGACCTTAAAAAAGAGACTGAAGAGAAGGTAAAAGCCCTTCATCTGGAAGATAAGGTGATCTTTGCCGGAAGGCAGAGTAATCCGGCGGATTTTTATCACGCGATGGATCTGTTGATCTTTCCGTCAAGATATGAAGGATTGCCGGGGACGATCGTGGAATCCCAGGCGGCGGCTTTGCCGGCGCTGGTAAGCGATGCCGTGACAAAAGATGTGGCCGTTACGGAATATGTGCGTTACTGTTCTTTACAGAAAAATGCAGCAGAGTGGGCAGGAGAGGCGCTCGGTTTTTATGAAGAACGTTCTCGAAAGACAGAGGGCGCGCGAGAGACTGCCAAGCAGCTTAAAGAAGCCGGATTTGATGTGGAAAGTCAGGCAAGAATGCTTGAGGAGTTGTACAAAAGTCTCCTTGAGGAAAACGGATAGGGTCGGGGGAATGAAAAGAATCTTACATATTGTCGGAGGAATGTATCCCGGCGGTCTGGAAAACTTTATCATGAATATATACCGTCACATTGACCGGGATAAGGTGCAGTTCGATGTGATCGTTCACAGTATCAGAGAAGGCGACCATACTCCGGAGATTGAGAGTCTCGGAGGAAAGGTATATTTAGCGCCCCGTAAGTCGAGACATCCTGTTGCCAATTTTCTCTACATCAGGAAAGTGGTAAAACAGGGAAAGTACTCTGTGGTGGTGCGTCATTCGGACAATGCTTTCCCGGTGACGGATATGATCGCGGCAAAGATGGGCGGCGCAAAGCGCAGGATCTATCAATCCCATTCGTCGGATTCAAGCCTTAAGGCATTGCATTATTTCTTCAGACACTGTATGGGATGGGCGGTTACCGACCGGTTTGCCTGTTCGGAAAATGCCGGCAGATGGATGTACAAAAACAGGGATTTTAAAGTTGTAAAGAACGCCATTGAAGTGGAAAAATACACATTTAATGAAGAGGTTCGAAACCGTGTAAGGAAAGAATGGGGACTTACAGATAAGCTGGTCTTTTCTCATGTGGGGCTTTACATACCCGTTAAGAACCACCTGTTTCTGGTACGTTTTTTTGCTGAAATAGAAAAGAAACGTGAAGATGCGGTTTTGCTGCTGATCGGCGAAGGAGATCTAAGAGAGACGATCGAAGCCGAAGCAAAGAGACTTGGGATTGAGGATAAGGTAATCCTTACGGGAATCCGTAAAGATGTACCGGAACTGTTGCAGATGACGGATGCTTTTTTGTTCCCTTCCATATACGAAGGACTTCCGTTATCGATCATTGAAGCGCAGGCGGCAGGTCTGCCGTGCCTGATCTCTTCCGCTATCACGAAAGAAGTGATCGTTACGGATCTGGTAAAGCAGCTTTCGTTGGAAGATGATCCGGAAATATGGGCAGAGACGGCAATCGAAATGGCAAGCGGTACTGTCCGGAAAGACCGGACGGAAGAGATCGGAAAAGCCGGATATGATGTAAGTGAACTTGCGAAATGGTATGAGTCACTTTAAAAGACGCGGAGGAAACGGATGATAAAGAAGGTTCTGTTCCATATTAACAGTCTGGGAAAAGGGGGCGCCGAGAGGGTGGTCTCTGTTTTGGCGGACGAAATGTCGGCACAGGGAATAGAAGTGTTGTTGGCGACGGAGTGGAAAGCAAAAGATGAATATTCCGTATCGGAAAAGGTGCACCGCTTTCATGTGGGACTTAAAGAGGAGGAAGAGTCATTATCCGGAGCAAAGAAGCGTTCCATTCGCGAAAAACGTTTGCGCGGACTCTTTATAAAAGAAAAACCGGAGGTGGTTTTTTCTTTTTGCAGAAATGCCAATTACCGGGCAATCCTGGCGTCAAGAGGGACGGGGGTACCTGTTATCTATTCCGTTCGAAGCGACCCATCCGTGGATTATGCGTCCCAAAAGCAAAAGATACTCAGTTCCGTATTGTATAAAAAGGCGGCCGGCGGCGTGTTCCAGACGACGGACGCAAGGGATTATTTTCCGGAAGAGATACGCGCCAATTCAAAGATCATCTTAAATCCGGTGGATAAGAAGTATGAAAAAACACTTTCACCAAAGGAAAGAAGAAAAGCGATCGTGGCAGTCGGAAGATTTCACGACGCTAAGGATCATATGACACTCATCAGAGGGTTTGAGCGGGTAATGGAAAAGTTTCCCGAGTACAACCTGGAGTTATACGGAGACCGCAGTGAAGATAATACGGTCTTTCAGGTAAAGGAGCACGTAAAGGCGCATAAGTTAGGCGACAGGGTGCTTTTTATGGGAAATCATGACGACCTTGAAAACTGCATTGCGGATGCGGCACTTTTTGTCCTTTCCTCAAAATACGAGGGTATGCCCAACGCCCTGATGGAGGCGATGGTGATGGGACTTCCCTGCATCGCGACGGATTGTCCCTGCGGAGGCCCCCGTACCCTGATCGAAGATGGGGAGAACGGTTTACTTACCGATGTGGGAGATGATGAGCTGATGGGGATCGCCATCGACAAGATGCTTTCCTACCCGGAAGAAGCCGACAGGATCGGAAAGAACGCGAGACGACTGGCAGAGAGAGTGGCACCGGCGGCTATTGCCGGAGAGTGGCTTTCCTCCTCGGATGAATGTATTGCCGGGAAATAATGACAGGCGGGATTGAAGTATGTGTGGTATAGCCGGATTTATCAAAAAAACACAGAATCCGATGGAACGGATCCGAGTGATGACAGATCGACTGATTCACAGGGGGCCGGATGCGGAGGCAATTTCGCGTACGGAGGCGAAGTCCTCCGGGGAGGCGGCAGGGAAGCCGGCTTCGAGCGCGTCCACGCCGAGGGCTTCGAGCTGGCGGGCCATGCGGCGCTTTTCGGCGCGGTTCATGGAGAAGCCGGGGGCCTGTTCGCCGTCGCGCAGGGTCGTGTCGAAAATCTGCACGACGCCGGCGTCGGGGATGGCGGGAACGGGGGGGCTGCTGGAAGAATCGCTCATAGCGCGGGAAAAGCTTCTTCCACCTTGCCCCGCCCTCCTCCGGCAAGTCAATTCCAATCGCGGCGCGGGGGGCGGTAAATTTGCGATTGACGGAGAGGCACGAAAAAAGGAAGCTAGGAATCGTATCCAACAGGAGATTCCGCCATGAAACGCAACAACACTGGTTTTACCCTCATTGAACTTTTGGTCGTCATCGCCATCTTGGGTATGCTCGCGAGCATGCTGATTCCGGCCGTGACGAAGGCGCTGACCAACGCCGCTTTGACGCAAACGACCTCCAACGGTCGCGCGATTTATCAAGGCGTTTTCGGCGAAGTCCTCGACAATCTTTCGGTCAGCTCTGGCAGCAGCGCTTGGCCTTCCTCCTCGGGCGACGATGCGGTTTCGTCATCTGCTGCGTACTTCAAGACGCTGGTGGAAGACGAAATCATGAACGTTCCGCCGGGGTTCTTCGCGGCGAAAGGGTTGACGGCCGCCACGAAGATTGACGACATGCAAGCGGCCAACGTCGCGTGGAAGCTGGTGTTGAACATCACCGACTCCATCCGCGACGGATGCCCGTTCATCTTCACGAAGAACTTCGATCTCTCCTCCATCCCCACCGGCGGCAGCACCCAGCGCGAGTCGATTTCCCTCAAGGACGAAGACGGCTCCAACGGCGTACCGTTCGGCAAAGCGGGCGGCGTGGTCGTCCAGAAGGGCGGCGCGGCCATCACGTTGAAGGGGGCGAAGCAGTTGACGGAATACAACTTCAACCCCGCGACCGACAACGTGGAAGGCGTGACGGTTGTCGAATAGGAACAACCCAAACGTTGTTGGATTCAAGGCCGCGGCTTCCGCCGCGGTCTTTTTTTTCCCGCCCGGCGAGCGCATGGTGGGGCGAGCGCATGGTGGGGCGAGCCGAAGGAGTCCCGAAGCGGCTCGCCGGGGAGCAAACGGCGAGGCGGAAAGGCGGAAGGACCACAACCCGCCAGATGCGCCCGCTCCGGCGGGGGAGCGAAAAAGGTTTACGCTTGCACGCCTCCGCGCGAAGAGTCAATATCTCCAGTGAATGCGTCTATCGTTCGGGCGCGCTAACAATCAGGAGAATCCACCACCCATGAAAAAATTCGTCACACTCATGTTGCTGGCCACGCTTTGTTGCGCGTCCGCATTCGCTGCCCGCGGCGTCATCGCCGAGGACAGCGCCGCCAACTACACCGCCAACACGTTCGTCAGCGGCGCCAACCTCGGCACCGGCTTCAAGGCTTGGGAGTTTTGGAATGCCGCGCCAACGCTCGCGGACTCCACCGCGGGCGTCTGCGGCAACATCAATTCTGAAAATGGCGTTTCCTTCCGGTTCGCCCGTGACGGCGACGACGCCCACTACGGCTACTGCAACGGCTACCGCGGCTTTGATGCGCTGAACACCGGCGATGTCCTCACCTTCAAGTTCACCTGCGCCTACTGCGCCGGCAACCGCGGGCTCGACCTCTTCGCCAACGGCGGACACGATGACTCGGACAAAATCGCCAATGTCATCAACCTTTCCGGCGATAACGAGTATTCCGTCAATGGGAATGTCATCGCCAGCAACTGGGCACCGCACGCGGTCTCCGAAGTGACGGTCACCCAGCTCGCGGACGGCATCCAAATCGCCATCAAGCGCACTTCGACCGAATCGGACGTCGACGATTTGGAGTACACCACGACGGTCGAAACTTCCGCCAAGCTCACGGGCATCGGGCTGTACGCCGGCGGTTGGGACTGGAACAACGGGGCGGACGTGGAGAACTACGCGTTCTACGTCAACGACCTCAAAATCGAAGGGGACCTTCCGGAAGGCGGGAACTTGACCCTTCAAGAGAATGACGGCAAAACGCTCATCACCACGCCCGATGCGACCACGTTCAGCTACACCGTTTCGGTCCCGGAAGCTCCCGAGACCGATTTGACCGTCAACGTCAATGTTTCCGGTACGCTGGACACCTCTGCCGACGCAACGGTCACCATCTCCGCCGGGCAAACCTCCGCGACGTTTGACGTGGAAGCGACGGTCGCCGGAAACGGCAACAGCGCCACCGTCACCGTCTCCGCCACCGATTATGCCAGCGCCTCCGCGCAGATTCTCGGGCCGTCCTACCGCTGGAGCATGCAGGTCACCCACGCTGGCACCAAGACCGATGATTGGGACCTCGAAGTCGGCGACACCGTCCAGTTCTGGATCAACAACGACTCCGATGACACCGCCGCCGCCAATGCGTACATCACCGCTTCGACCACGGATGCAGACATTCTCTCTTGCTCCGCACTGGCCGATTGGAATCCGGCCGGCGAGGGTGGCAACTACACCTCCGGATTGCTGACCGCCGCCGAACCTGACTCCGAAACGTCGGTCACCTTCCAAATCAAGTTCGGCGATGTCGTCATGGATGAATACGGCTTCCATGTCTATGCCGCGCCCGCGCCCATCGTGTTGGACGGGCCTAGCTCCCTCATCGTCGGCGAAAGCGCGACCGTCACCGTCACCGCGAACGACTTGGATGGCGCCACGTTGCGCTTCAAGGCCTCCGACGACTTCACGGCCGTCACGGTGGCCGAAGCCGAAGACGGCTTGTATCCCGAAGACACTCCGTGGACGGGCACGTTCACGGTGACCGGCGAGGCCGTGGGAACCTCCACGATTACGGTGTACGACGAGGATAACGAAGATACCGTCTTTGCGACTCTCGAAATCACCGTCAGCGAACTCGTCCCCACCTTGAGCCTCTCTCCTTCCGAGGGATACAGCTGGGCCGTCACCTCCCCCGACACCACGGTCTCCTTCACCGTCACCTGCGATCCGGCGCCGGCAACCGCGTTGACGCTCGCCGTTTCGGCCGAGACGCCCGATTGGGCTGAGGCCTTTGACTTCGAGTTGCCTGCGGCCGGTTCCGTCGTCATCGCCGCCGGGGAAACGTCCACTACCTTCGATGTCCCGCTCAAGACGACGGCCTTGGACAACGCGCTCGAAATCACGGTGAGCGATGCGCTCGATAGCGGCTACCAGTCCTCCACCTACGGCGTGAAGGGTCCCTTTAAAGAAGGGTCCTACCGCTGGAGCATGCAGGTCACCCACAATGGCGGCCTGACCGAGGATTGGGGCCTCAACCCCGGCGACACCGTCCAGTTCTGGATCAACAACGACTCCACCGACTTCCAAGACTGCAATGCGTACATCACCGCTGGCGTGACGACTGCCGGCTTGACCTGCTCCGCACTTGACCCGTGGGGTGATGCCGGCGAAGGCGGCACCTACACGTCCGGCCTCCTCACCGCGGTCGATGCAGGCGAGCACGCCTACGTTCCGTTCCAGATCAAGTACGGCGATGCCGTTATCTTTGAATATGGCTTCAACGTCTACGGCACCGCGGGCGGCGGCGGCGTGGCCCAGCCGGTCAAGCTTGACAACACGTCGATCACGGTTGCGGGTTCCTCGGTGGGCTTCACCCTCACCGGCGACAGCATCGCCACCGGAGACACCGCTGACGTCTATGTGACCGGCGACCTCGTTTCCGGCGAATGGACCAAGGTCGAAGGCGCAGCCACCGTCACCGATGGACAGGTCACCATCACGGGTATCTCGATTGGTGAAGGCCCCCTCTTCATCCGCCTTGGCAACGACTAGGCCACGCTTGCCCAAAAGCCCTGCAGCGCCCGCTGCGGGGCTTTTTTTATTCCCCTCTTTTGGGGGACCGCCGCCCCCCGTAAATTGCGCCGACTTGGCTTTCTCGTTGCGCCAGTCTCTCCCGCGTCAGCTGCTCTCGCGTCGGTGAGCGTTCGCGCGCCTGGACGCTGCCGCTGGCACCGGCGCACCATTGGATGCGGAATAACGGAGATGACAGAACCCGGCCAGATGGCAGCGCGAGGAGTTGGAACGCCGCCGCCTCGCCGTCGTCCCGGGGTACGGGGCCGTGGAAAAGCGGCCAGAGGACACCCCTCCCGCCGGAGGGGCGTTTTTCGTGCGAGATTACGGAAATTGCTCGCGTTTTTGCGCAGTTTTTCCGTGTTCTCGCGCCCAAATTTCGCCGCAAAATCCCCCATTTTTCCGTAATCTCGCACTCCGTTTTCCGTAATCTCGCACCCCC